>DATLLK010000125.1:0-11406 GCA_035537895.1 Planctomycetota bacterium | reverse complement strand
ATACCGGCCCCCCCGCTCCGGCCTACGGGCGCCGCTCCCGGGCCGCGGGCACAAGGTCGCGGCGCAGGCCTTCGCGCGCCCCGTGCCGCTCACGGCGAGCGCCGCGGAGGTGCTCGCCTCGCTGCCCGACCTGCTCGGCGTCAGCGCCCTGCGCGGACTCGCCTCCTCGATCGCGGCCGCGCGCCGCGGCGGACGGCCGGTCCTCTGGGGCATGGGCGGGCACGTCATCAAGACGGGGCTCGCGCCGCTCTTCATCGACCTGCTCGACCGCGGCTACGCGCAGGGCTTCGTGATGAACGGCGCCGCGGCGATCCACGACGCGGAGGTCGCCCTCGAAGGCTCGACGAGCGAGGACGTGGGCGCCGGCCTCTTCGAGGGCGCGTACGGCAACGCCGCCGAGACGGGCGCGCTGTTCGCCGAGGCGGCCGCCGCGGGGGCGCGCGTGGGCCTCGGCGCGGCGCTCGGCGACGCCCTGCTCGCGAGGAAGCCCCGCAACGCCGACCTGTCGGTCCTGTGCCGCGCCCGCCGCGCGGGCGTGCCCGTCACCGTGCACGTCGCGGTCGGGACCGACACCGTCCACATGCACCCCGCGTGCGACGGCGCCACCGTCGGCGCCGCGACGCACTTCGACTTCCGCCGCCTCGCCACGATCGTCGAGGGGATGGACGGCGGGGTCTACGTGAACGTCGGGTCGGCCGTGCTGCTGCCCGAGGTGTTCCTGAAGGCCGTCGCGATCGTGCACAACGCGGACTCCGCGCGCCGCGTCCGGATCGTGACGGGCAACCTCGACTTCCTGCGCCACTACCGCCCGCGCGTGAACGTGGTCGAGCGCCCCGCCGAGCGCGGCTACGAGATCACGGGCCACCACGAGATCGTCGTGCCCCTCCTGCGGCTCTCGATCCTCGCGGCGGAGACCGCCCCGTGAGCCGCGCGCCGGCCGACGTCCTCGCCGCGCTCGGCTCGCCGCGCGTCGTCGTGGTGGGGGACCTGATCCTCGACCGCTACATCACCGGCCTCGTCGAGCGCATCTCGCCCGAGGCGCCGATCCAGGTGCTCGCCGTCGAGAGCGACGAGCGGCGGCTGGGCGGCGCCGGGAGCGTCGCGGCCGCCCTGGCCGTCCTCGGGGCCCGGCCCGTGCTCGTCGGCGTCGTCGGCCGCGACGACTCGGGCGCCGAGGTCGCGCGCCAGGCGCGCGCCGCCGGCGTCGAGATCGTCGCCGTCGAGGACCCGGCCCGGCCGACGAGCCTGAAGACGCGCCACCTCGCGCGCTCCCACTCGATCCCGCAGCAGGTCCTCCGTGTCGACCGCGAGGTCACCTCGCCCGTCGTGGGCGCCGTCGAGGACGCCGTGCTCGCGGCCGTCGCGCGGGCGCTCGAGGACGCCGACGTCGCCCTGCTCTCCGACTACCAGAAAGGCCTCTTGACGCCGCGCGTGACCGCCGCCGTCGTCGCGTGGGGCCGGCGCACCGGTCGGCCCGTCGTCGTCGACCCCAAGGGCGAGGACTTCGAGCGCTACCGCGGGGCGACGGGCGTCAAGCCCAACCGCCCGCAGGCCGCGCGGATCGCCGGGATCCCCGTCCGCACGCCGGCCGACGCGGCCCGCGCCGCGGACGTGATCCTCGAGCGCTTCGGGTTCGACTTCGCCCTCGTGACGCTCGACCGCGACGGCATGTGCCTGCGCGAGCGGTCCGGCGGCACGACGGAGCTTCGCAGCACCCCGCGCGAGGTCTTCGACGTGACGGGCGCGGGCGACATGGTGCTCGCGACGCTGGGGGTCGCGCTCGGCAGCGGCGCCACGCCGGCCGAGGCCGCCGGGCTCGCCAACGTCGCCGCGGGGCTCGAGGTGGAGAAGGTCGGCGTCGTCCCCGTGACGCGCGAGGAGATCGCGGCGCGCCTCGGCGAGCACGGCCTCGTCCTCGGGAGCAAGGTCGTCGAGCGGCCCAAGGCCGCGGCGCTCGCGCGGCGGCTGCGGGAGGCCGGGCGGCGGATCGTCTTCACCAACGGCTGCTTCGACGTGCTCCACGCGGGCCACGTGCGCTACCTCGCCTTCGCGCGCGAGCAGGGCGACGTCCTCGTCGTGGGCGTCAACGGCGACGACAGCGTACGGCGCCTGAAGGGCGCCGGCCGGCCCGTCAGCCCCGCCGCGGACCGCGCCGAGGTCCTCTCCGCGCTCGCGGCGGTCGACCACGTCGTCGTGTTCCACGAGGACGACCCGCTCGCCCTGATCCGCGAGGTCGAGCCCGACGTGCTCGTCAAGGGCGAGGACTGGCGCGAGAAGGGCGTCGTCGGCCGCGAGGTCGTCGAGGCGCGCGGCGGCAAGGTCGTCCTCGCGCCCCTCCTCGAGGGGCGCAGCACGACCGCGACGATCCAGCGGATGCGCTCGACCGCGGGGTCGCCCGTCCCGCCGCCTGCGGGCACGGGCCGGGGCGGCGCGCGCCCGTGACCGCCCGGAACGCCCCGCCGCGCCGGGCGGTGTTCCTCGACCGCGACGGCACGCTGATCCACGACCCGGGCTACCTCGCCGACCCCGAGGGCGTGCGCCTCTTCCCCGGCGTCGCCGACGCGCTGCGCTCGCTCGCCGAGGCGGGCTTTCACCTCGTCGTCTGCACGAACCAGTCGGGGATCGCGCGCGGACGCTACGGCATCCCGCAGTACGAGCGCGTCGCCCGACGGCTCGGCGACCTCCTCGCGGCCGAGGGCGTCGCGCTGCTCGGCTCCTACTTCTGCCCCTACCACCCCGAGGGCACGGCCCCGCCCTGGAACGAGGACCACGAGGACCGAAAGCCCATGCCCGGCATGTGGCTGCGCGCCGCCCGCGAGCACCACCTCGACCTCGCGCGCTCCTACTCGGTGGGCGACGGGGAGCGCGACGTCGTGGCGGGCCGGCGCGCCGGGACGACGGCGATCCTCCTCGCCGCGGGCCGCGACAAGTGGCCGCTGCCCGTGGGCGGGCCCTACGACCCCGACTTCACCGCGCGCGACCTGCGCGAGGCGGTCCTGTGGATCCGGATGCGGGAGGGCCTCCCGGTCCCCGACCGTCCGGGGGCGCCGCTCGCGCGGAGCGCCCACCCGTGAGCGTCCTCCGCGCGTTTCGCGTCGGCGTCGTCGGGGCCGGGCGGTCGCGCAACGGGGTGGGCGAGCACCTCGCGCGATTCCTCCACGCCGCGGGGACCCGGGTCGTCGCCGTCGCCGGGTCGTCGGCCGACTCGGCCGCGCGCGCGGCGCAGGCGCTCGCCGAGCGCCACGGCATCGACGCGCGCCCCTACGACCACGTCCCGCGCATGATCGAGGACGCGCGCCTCGACGCCCTCGTGATCGCCTCCCCCGACGCGACCCACGGGCCCTGCCTGCGCCAGGCGCTCGCGGCGGGCGTCCACGCGCTCTGCGAGAAGCCACTCCTCGCCCTCGAGGGCGAGTTCGTCGCGGAGGGCGAGCGACTCGTCGCCGCGTTCGCCGAGCGGGGGCTGTGCCTCGCCGTGAACGCGCAGTGGCGCTTCGCGCTCGCGACCTACCTCCTCCTGTTCCCCGACGTCGAGCCGCGCGCGGCGCGATCCTTCGCGATGGCGATGGCGCCGCCCGCCACGGGCCGCGAGATGATCGCGTCGGCGATGCCCCACCCCCTGAGCCTCCTCGACCACCTGTTCCCCGACGCGCCCTCGGGGTTGCGCGACGTGCGGGTCGAGCAACCCTCGCCGGAGCGTGCCCGGGTGACGTTCACCCACCCCGGCCGAGGGGGCATCGCGTGCGACGTGCGCCTTGCGACCTCGATGGCGCCGCCGCGGCCGGCGTCCCTCGCCTTCGACGGCCACGCGGCCGCCCGCGTCATCCGCGAACCGGGGTATCGCTTCGCGCTCAGGACCGAGGAGGGGGGCGGCCGCGAGGTCCCCCTCCCCGACCCGATGGAGACGCTGGTGAAGCGGTTCGTCGCCACGGTGCGCAAGGGGCCGCCCTTCCCCCCGGACCCGGCCATCGTGCCGGGGCTGCGCCACCTCCACGACCTCCTCGACCGCTGGCCGTGAACGGCCGGACGGGCGGTCAGGGGCTGATTGCCGCTGCCCTCCGGAGGGGATAGCCTCGCTCCCTATGTCCCAACCCCTCCGGGTGGAAGCCGTGCATGACTTCGCGGGGAAGCTGCGCCAGCCGGCGCTCTACCCCCGGGTCCTCGACTACGTGGCCTGGCAGCGGGCGGTCCGGGCCGCGAAGGAGGCCGGGAAGCCGCCCCCCCCGATGCCCGACGTGGGCCCGCTGTCGATCAACCTCGACCTGACGACGGCGTGCAACTACGCCTGCGACCACTGCATCGACTGGGAGATCCTGAACAGCGGGATCTCGCACGACGACAAGCGGCTGCGCGCCTCGATCGAGGACATGGCGCGGCGCGGCTTAAAGAGCGTGATCCTGATCGGGGGCGGCGAGCCGACGGTCTACCCGGGGTTCGCCTCGTTCGTGCGGTTCCTGAAGGGCCTCGCGCTCCAGGTCGCCGTTGTGAGCAACGGCAGCCGCAACGACCGCGTGCTCGAGGTCGCCGACGTCCTCGACGAGCACGACTGGGTCCGCCTGTCGCTCGACGCGGGGACCGACGACACCTTCCAGCGGATGCACAAGCCGAAGAAGCCCGTCACGCTCGACGAGATCTGCTCGTGGATCCCGAAGATCAAGGCGAAGAACCCGCGCCCCCGCATGGGCTTCTCGTTCATCATCACGTGGAGGGGCGCCGAGCGGGAGGAGGGCGCGAAGATCGTCGAGAACCTCGACGAGATGCCCGCCGCGGCGCGTCGGGCCCGCGACGCCGGCTTCGACTACATCTCCTTCAAGCCCTTCCTCACCCGCCACGAGGGCGGCGCCGAGGTGATGGATCCGTCCCAGGCCGCGAGCGAGATCGGGGCGGTCGTCGCCCGCATCCGCGCGCGGATCGAGGAGTCGAAGGCCTTCGCCTCGCCGACCTTCCGCGTGGTCGAGAGCACCAACCTGCGCGTCCTCGAGACGGGGTCGTGGCGCGAGTTGACGCGCCAGCCCGCGATGTGCCACATGCAGGCGCTGCGCCAGGTGCTGACGCCGACGGGCCTCTACAACTGCCCCGCGCACCGCGGCGCGGCCAAGGCGAAGATCGCGGGCGCCGACGCCTACGCGACGCCGCAGGCGTCGGGCGCGACCTCGCAGGCGACCGCGAGCATCCTCGAGCGCTTCGACGCGAGCCACGAGTGCCGCGAGGTCACCTGCCTCTACCACGGCGCGAACTGGTGGCTCGAGAAGGCCATCGAGGGCGACGGGCTCGACGCGGCCGACGCGCTCGGGGAGCGCGAGGACTGGTTCCTGTGAGCGGACCCGGCGGCGACGCCGCCCACGCGCCGTCGGACCTCGTCGGCCTCGAGGTCGTCCGGGACAAGACCGCGGGCTCGCTCGCCGACTCGGGGTTCCTGCGCGTGCGCCGGCTCGTGCTGCGCAACGTCTACCGGGACGGGACGCGGTCGGCGGACTACGACTGCGACGTCATGTCGCGCGCGCGCACCGACGCCGTGGCCGCGGCCGTGTTCGAGGTGCGGGGCGCGCCCGGGTCGCCCCGCGTCCCGTGGGTGCTGCTCAAGACCGGCGTGCGGCCGCCCGTGTGGCTGCGGCGCGGCCTGCGCCTCGTCCAGCCCGACACGCGGCCGTGGGGCCTGCTCCCCGAGGTCGTGGCGGGCATGCTCGAGCCCGGCGACACGGGTCCGCGCGGCATCGAGCGGCGCGCCGTCTCCGAGTGCCTCGAGGAGGCGGGCCTGACGGTCGACGAGCGCGCCGTGCGCCCGCTCGGGGCCGAGTCGTTCCCGAGCCCGGGCGTGACGGACGAGAAGGTCCACTTCCGCGCCGTCGAGGCCGACCTGTCGGCGCGCGTGCGCCCGACGGGCGACGGCTCGCCGATGGAGGAGGGCGGCACCGTCGTCGTGTGGCCCCTGTCCGACGCGATCGAGGCGTGTCGCACGGGCAAGGTCCCCGACATGAAGACGGAGGTCGCCCTGCTGCGGCTCGCCGACGCGATCGGCTACGTGCCCCAGCTGCAGCGGTTCGTCGACGACCTCCCCGCGGACCTGCGGGCCGCGTGGCGCCCGCTCGCGGCCGGCTCCGGCGCGTCGGGCGCATGAAGTCCGCGCGGGGTCGGGTCGTGACCGAGGCGGCGCTCCTCGACGCGCTCGCGCGCGAGCGCGCGGCGGGGCGCACGGTCGCCTTCACCAACGGCGCCTTCGACCTGATCCACGTGGGGCACGTGCGGATGCTCGCCGAGGCGGCGACGCTGGCCGACGTGCTCGTGGTGGGGGTGAACGACGACGGCTCGGTGCGCGCGTCCAAGGGTCCCGCGCGCCCCGTCGTCCCCGCCGCGGAGCGCGCCGAGATCGTCGCCGCGGTCGCGGGCGTCGACTACGTCGTCGTGTTCGGGGACCGCACGGTGGACCGGCTCCTCGCGCGCCTGCGTCCCGACGTCCACGCGAAGGGGCGCGACTACGCCGAGGGGAGCCATCCCGAGGCGCCGACCAACCGAGCGCTCGGGGTCCGCATGGCGTTCGTCGGCGACAGGAAGGCCCACGCGGCGAGCGACACGATCGCCCGCCTGCGCGCGCCCTCCGTCGTCCTCGACCACGTCGCGCCGGTCGCGGGTCCGGGCGGGCGCGGGCTCGTCCTGCGCGGGAAGGCCGCGTTCCTCGCCGCCCACGGCCTCGGCGACCTGCCGGCGCTCGTCGCCTGCCGCGAGGGCGTCGAGGTCCTGCGCCACAAGACGCGGTTCGTCCGGCGCGTCGAGGTGTCGGGCGAGGTCGTCTACGCGAAGGTCGAGCCGCAGGCCCGCAAGGGCGCCTCCGCGGTCGAGGAGATGCGCCACCACCTGGCGCTTCGGGCCGCGGGGCTGCGCGCGCCCGAGCCCTGGCTTTCGCTCGAGGGTCGCGTCGCCGGCCGCGCCGCGCGCGCGCTCGTGACGAAGGAGGCCCGCGGCCGGCCGCTCGACCGGTTCCTCGCCGAGGAGGGGCCCGCCGCACGCCCGCGCGAGCGCGCGGCGTGGGCGCGCGGGATCGGCGCCGCCGTGCGGGCGCTGCACGCGGCGCGGTTCCTCCACCCCGACCTGCTCGCGTGGCATCTCGTCGTGGACGGGACGCCCGCGGGAGGCCCGGCGTCGATCCAGTTCCTCGACCTCGCGCGCCTCACGCGCGCGTCGCGGGCCGTGGGTCCCGCCGACGCCGCGCCGGGGCTCGCGGCGCTCGCCCTGACGCTGCGTTCCGTGGCCGACGCGCGCTTCCGCCTCGCCGTACTGCGGGCCTACCTCGGCGGCCGCCTCGACGGGGCCCGGCCGTGGCTGACGGCGATCGAGCGGCGGATCCGCCGCGTCGCGGGCCGAGGCACGTTCCGCGGGGTGGGGGCGCGGGTCCCGTGAGCGACGACGGCCGCATCGAGGGGGTGCCCGAGCACGTGGGGCGCCTCGCCGCCGCGGGCATCCGCACGGTCGGCGACGTGCTCGCGCGCGCCGAGGCGATCCGCGACCTGCCCGACCGCAGCAACCATCGGCTGCGCCTCGCGGGGCACGACTACCACGTGAAGCGCGAGAAGCGGCGGCGGGTCTCGCGGGAGGCCGCGGGGATCGTCGTGGCGGGCCGGGCCGGCGTCCCGGTCGCGACCCTCGCCTTTCACGGGTGGGACCGGCGCTTCGGCGCGCTCGCGGGCACGGTGGACTTGGCCCCCGCGCGTCCCCTCGACGACGTGCTGCGCGAGGGCCTCCCGCGCCCGCGCGTCGAGGCGGCGCTGCGGTCGCTCGCGCGCGCGACCGCGGCCCTTCACCACGCCCGGCTCCACCACCACGACCTCTACTTGAACCACGTCTTCCTCGACCCGTCCGACCCCGAGGCGCGGGTCACCCTGATCGACCTCGAGCGCCTCACCTCGCACCACGGGATCCTCGGGGCGACCGTCGTGAAGGACCTCGCGGCGATCGAGGCGTCGATGCCCGAGGGGCTCCTCACCTGCCGGGAGCGCGCCCGGTTCCTCTCGGTCTACCTGGCCGACCGCCGCTTCCCCGTGCGCACACTCCTTGGCCCCCTGCTGCGGCGGGTCGTGCGCAAGGCCGAGCGCATCCGGGCGCACGTGCCCCGCACGCCGGTCTGAACCGGGACTACACTCCCTCGCGCCGTGCGACTGGGCGTCCTCCTCGACCGATTCCTTCCCGCCCGTGGCGGCGCGGAGGCCCACACCGACGCGCTGCTCCGCCGCGCCGTCGAAACGGAGGGCTTCGCGGCGCTCGCCTGCCTCGAGGGCGAGCCGCCCGAGGGCGTGACGCGCGTGGACGTCGGGTCGGCGCCCCGGTCGCGTCCCGCGCGCGACCGCCACCTGGCCGTCGAGGGGCCCCGGGCGCTGCGGGCCGCGGGCTGCGACGTCGTGCTCGCGGTGCGTCACGCGCTCTCGTGCGACGCCTACCTGCCTCACGGCGGCCTCGTCGGCGACGCGTGGGCCGCGCGCGACGAGTCGCGTGGCGGGGCGAGCCTCCTCGACCGCATCGCCGCGAGATGGTCGCGCAAGCGGGCGTTCCTCCTCGAGTGCGAGCGCGCGCTCCTCGACGGCCCCACGGGCCCGCGCGTCGTCGCCCTGTCGCACGCCTTCGCGGCGCGGCTTGCGCGCGTCTATCCCGCGGCCCGGCGTCGCGCGACCGTCGTCCCCAACGGCGTCGACGTCGAGCGCTTCGACCCCGCCCCGTTCGCGGCCGGGCGTGACGCGACGCGGCGCGAGATGGACCTCGAGGGTCGCTACGTCGGGCTGCTGCTCGCGCACGAGCCCTGGTTGAAGGGGCTCTCGACGGTGCTCGCCGCCATGGCTCGGCCCGAGGTGGCGAACCTGCGCCCCGCGTTCCACCTCGTCGTCGCGGGGCGGCGCGGCGGGGAGGACGTCCGGCGGGCCGCGCGCCGCACGGGCGTCCTCGACCGCGTCCGCGTCGCGGGCCCGGTGGAGGATCCCCGGCCGCTCTATGCCGCGGCCGACGTCCTCGCGCAGCCGACGTGGCACGATCCCTGCTCGCTCGTCTCCCTCGAGGCGCTCGCCATGGGGATCCCCGTCGTCACCACCGCGCGCAACGGCGTCTCCGAACTCATGGGCCGGCGCGGCGGGATCGTCGTCGAGCACCCCGGGAGCGTCGAGGGCGTCGCGGTCGCCCTCGGCGTGCTCGCCGACGAGCGCCTGCGCAGGGACACGGGGGAGGACGCGCGCTGGATCGCCCGGAGGACGCGGCTCTCGACGCGCCTCGACCAGGTGCTCGACGTGTGCCGCGGCGGCCCGTCCCTCGCGCGGCCCGCCGTCCGGGAGGCCGAGGACGAGGGGCCGCCGGCCGACCCCTCCCTCGTGATCTCGTGACGCGAGCGCGTCGCACGGTCCTCGCGCTGTCCTCGGAGCCCGAAGGGCCCGTCGTGCGCCACCGGGCGCTCCTCTGGCGCGACGCCCTCGCGCAGGCGGGAATCGCGCTCGAGGTCTGCCCGTGGCCCAAGGACTGGATCGGCCGCCGCGCGGCGCTCGCGCGCGCGGAGGAGGCGGGGCACGCATGGGTCCTCTCGCGCCTCCTGCGTCGCGCCGACGTCACGCGCCTTCGCGCGCGCGTGCGGCGTCTCGTCTTCGACTTCGACGACGCGCTCCCGTGGCGCGACTCCTCGCGCGGCGCCGACCTCTCGCCCACGCGGCTCGAGCGCTTCAAGGCCGTCGCGGGCGCGGCCGACCTCGTGATCGCGGGCAACGAGCACCTCGCGCAGGTGGCCGCCCGCATGGGGGTCCGCGCGCGGGTCATTCCCACGTGCGTCGAGACGCCCGTCGGCCACGCCGAGCCCGAGCCCGACCTTCCGCCGTTCGTCCTCGGCTGGATCGGCAGCCGCGCGACGCTGCCCTACCTCGAGCGCGTGACGGTCCCGCTCGCGGCCGTCGTCGCGATGGGGTCGCCATTCCGTCTGCGCGTCGTCGCCGACGCGTTCCCGACGATGCCGCCCGGGATCCCCGTCGAGGAGGTCCGCTGGACGGCCGAGGGCGAGGGGCCCGCGCTCGACGGGATCCACGTCGGGCTCGCGCCGCTTCCCGACGACGCGTGGACGCGGGGCAAGTGCGGGCTGAAGGTTCTCCAGTGCATGGCGCGCGGGCGGCCCGTCGTCGCGAGCGCAATCGGCGTGCAGGCGCGGCAGGTGCAGCACGGCGTGACGGGGATGCTCGCCCGCGACGACGCCGCGTTCGTGGACGGCGTGCTCGCGCTCCTGACCGACCACGCGCTGCGCCGTCGCATGGGCGCGGCGGCCCGCGAGGAGGTCCGCGCACGGTGGTCGGAGGCCGCCTGGCGCGACCGCGTCGTGGCCACGCTCGCGGAGGCGCTCGCATGACGGGTCCCGTTCCGATCCCCGCGCCGCGCCTCCTCGTCGTGCGCCTGCCGAACCCGGCCGGCGACGTCGTCCAGGCGACGCCCGCGCTCCGGGCGCTCCGGCGCGCGCTCCCCGACACCCGGATCATCTGGTCGGGGCGGCCGCCGGCGTTGACCCTCCTCGACGGCCTTCACGACCGGGACGAGACGCGCGCGATCGACGGCGACCTCCGGCACGGGCTCGGGAAGGACGTGCGACTCGGCCGCGCGTGGCGGCTGACCGGCGCCGACGCGGTGCTCCTGTTCCCGAACAGCATCGGGGCCGCCGTCGCGGCGTGGTCCTCGCGCATCCCCGTGCGGGTGGGCTACGCGCGCCACGGGCGGCGCGCGCTGCTGTCCCATCCGATCCCGCCGCTGCGCGACGGGCGCCGCGTGCGGCCCGAGCCCATGCGCACGTACTACCTGCGCCTCGCCTCGCTCTTCGGCGGCACGGACGACGGGCAGGGGACGCGGTTGGCGATCACGACCGAAGGCGAGGTGCGCGCCCGGCAGCGGCTCGCGGAGGCCCACGTGGGCGACCGGTTCTTCACCGTCTCGCCGGGCGCCGCCTTCGGCCCGTCGAAGGTCTACCCGCCCGCGCTGCTCGCGGAGGCGGTCCATTGCGTGCGCGAGGCGACCGGGCTCGTGCCCGTGGTGCTGTGCGGGCCGGGCGAGGAGGCGATCGCCGCCGACCTCGCCGCGCGCGTCGGGCCGCCGGTCGTTCCGACCCACGCGTCGGTTGCCCGCTGGCCGGAGGCGAAGGCGATCCTCGCCCGCTCGGCGCTCCTGCTCACGACCGACGCGGGTCCGCGGCACGTCGCCGCGGCGCTCGGCGTTCCCGTCGTCTGCATCATGGGGCCCACCGATCCGCGGTGGTCGCTGGGCGACCGCGCGACGACCACCGTCGTCAGGAACGAGGCGATCCCGTGCCTCGGCTGCCACTTGAAGTCCTGCCCGATCGGCCACGGGTGCATGCTCGAGCTGCCGCCCGAGGCCGTGGTCGAGGCCTGCCTCGACCGCCTCGGGGCCGGC
>DATLLK010000124.1:0-4909 GCA_035537895.1 Planctomycetota bacterium | reverse complement strand
ATCCGGCGCGTCGAGGACGTGACGGAGGACTTCCTGCCCGTCGGGCTCCACTACAGCGAGCGCGGCGACGCGGGGTCCGGCTTCGAGGGAAAGGCCTACGAGACGTCGCGATCGGGCCCCATCGCCGACGGCGTCTGGAAGAAGACCGAGCGCGAGCTCGGCGGCGGCGAGAAGCGCACGGAGGTCCCCCTCCCGCGCCTCGCACGGGGGCCCCTCGGCACGCGCGAGGCGCTCGCCCGGGCACAGCCGCGGCCCCTCGGCTTGGTCGAGATGCCGCTCGTGGACGCCGCGACGGGCGAGGTCCGGACCGTGCGCGCCGGGTTCACGGGCCTCGACGTCGGCGGCGAGGGCGTGCCCCGGCAGGATTCGCTGCGCGTCGAGGACGGCGCCCGCACGCTGGACTCGCGGTGGGGGGTGGGCGACCCGCCGCAGTGCTTCAGCGAGACCGTCGCCCCGGGCATCCTCGCGACGCCGTGCACGGCGGAACAGGCCGCCGCCCTCGACGGGGAGGGCTCCGAGCAGCGCCTGACGCTGGCCGACGCCGGCTTCGAGGTGCTCGTCCCCGGCGCTTCCTGGATTCCCGAGATCGTGCCCGGCGTGCCCGGGCAGGAGGGCTCACGCCTCGTCGCCAAGGTGGCGAGCCGCCCGCACGCGGCCGACGTCCGCATCGAGTGGGACCCCGCGGGCGCCGGCGCGACGCCCGAGGAGACGGAGACGGCCCTCCTCGACCGCCTGCGCCGCGGCGCCCGGGCGCGCGACCTGAAGGTGGAGTCGGCCCGGGAGGCGGTCCTCGGGCTCGACGAGGCCTGGCGTCTCACGTTCACGGCGACGGTGCGCGGCGAGCGCGTGCGGACGGTGCTGGTCTGGGCCGATCGGGGTCGGGGACGGGCGGTGCTGTTCGCCACGAGCCCCGTCACGGCGTGGGAGGACGCGCGCATCCCGCTCGAAACGGTGCTCGCCTCGTTCCGCTGGCTGTGACCGAGACCCGGCGGCGACCCCCGTCCTTTGGCCCGCCGCGGCGCCCGTGCGCGTCCCCCCGTGCCGCACGGACAATCGCCTCCAGACGCCCCGGCGCACTGGGTATGCGGGGATTCGTGGCCCGGGGGCGATAAGGTAGAGGCATGGCCTCACGCGCCGATCTCGAACTGGCCAAACGCCTGCTGAGGGCGGGCGTGGTCGACGAGTCGGCCCTTCGGCAGGGTCTGTCGCTGCAGGACGACCTCTTCAAGCAGGGGAAGGTCGTCTCGCTCGACCGGGTGCTCGTCGCCCGCGGGCTGATCCCGCGCGAGGCGTTGACGACGCTGAGCGTCGGCGACCCGGTCGCCAAGCAGCCCTTCGCGAACTACCGCCTCCTCCGCGCGGTCGGCGAGGGCGGCTCGAGCGTCGTGTACGAGGCGATCTACAAGCCCAACGGCGCGCAGGTCGCGGTGAAGGTGCTCGACGCGGTGCAGTCGCTCCGGCAGGACCTGCTCGAGCGCTTCTACGAGGAGGCGCGCCTCCTCATCTCGCTCGAGCACGAGAACGTCGTCGCGGGCTACGAGGTCGGGTCCGAGCACGGGCTGCACTTCTTCTCGATGGACTACATCCAGGGCCCGACGGTCCTCCAGATGATCGAGCGGGCGGGCGCGATCGAGCCCCAGACCGCGATCTGGGTCACGGTCCAGCTCGCGCGCGCCCTCGCGCACCTGCACCACAAGGGGCTCCTCCACCGCGACATCAAGCCCGGCAACGTGATGATCGACGCGACGGGCCGCGCGCGGCTGATCGACCTCGGCCTCGCGCGCCGCATGGAGCGCCCGGAGCCCGCGCCCGACGCGGGGGAGGCGGCCCTGACGGTGGGCACCGTCGAGTACATCTCGCCCGAGCAGGCCCGCGGGCGCGACGACCTCGACGAGCGCACCGACGTCTACAGCCTCGGCGTCACGCTCTACCACATGGCCGTCGGCGACGTGCCCTTCCACGGCGAGACGAGCTACGAGGTGATGGCGAAGCACATCCTGACGGCGCTCGACGCGATGAAGGTGAAGACGCGTCGCATCCCCCCCGCGGTCCACTACGCCATCACGAAGATGATGGCGAAGGACCGCGAGTTCCGCTACCGCGACTGCGACCAGGTCGTCGCCGACCTGGCGCGCTTCCTGCCCGAGGGCGGGCCGCCGCCGATCGTGCTCCCCGTCTCGACGGAGCCGTCGCCTCCCGCGGGCCCGGCGCCGAAGAGCCCGACGCTCCCGCCGCCCCGCAGTCGGACGGGGCCGCGACGCAGAACCGGCTGGTAGGCGCGTCCTCGCGGGGGCCTCGCCCCGTAGCATGCCGACATGACCCAGCGTCCGTCCCGTCGCAAGGCTCCGTGGTACGCGGACGGCCTCGACTTCAAGTGCACCGCCTGCGGCGCCTGCTGCACCGGCGCGCCGGGCTACGTGTGGGTCGAGCCGGCCGACGTCGAGCGGCTCGCCAAGCACAAGGGGATCGACGCGAAGACGTTCACGAGGCTCTACGTGCGCCGCGTGGGACGCCGGCTCTCGCTGAAGGAGCGCTCGAACGGCGACTGCGTCATGCTCGAGGGCGAGCGCTGCTCCGTCTACGCGGTCAAGCCCACGGCCTGCTCCACGTTCCCGTTCTGGGACGAGGTGCTCGAGAGCAAGGAGACGTGGGAGGCGACGAAGGAGCGGTGCGAGGGGATCGGCCAGGGTGACCGGTTCACGGCCGCCGAGATCGACGTGATCCGGCGCGGCGTGCCCGGGCCGCTGCTCGACCGGCAGGAGGCCGCGAAGCGCCTCGAGTCCCCGAAGGGGGGCCCGCCGCCCGTCGACGACGCGACGTGGTCGCGTGCGCTCGCGGAGCTCGAGAGCCTCTACACCGAGCTCGACGGCGAGCTGCGCCGCTACACCTTCCAGTGCCGGGCGAGCGGCGACTGCTGCGACTTCGACGCGTGGGGCCACCGCCTCTACGCGACGACGCTCGAGGCGGAGCACTTCTTCCGGCACTCTCCGGAGAAGCGCGCGAACGAGAACCCGGGTCACTGCCCCGCGTGGGGCAAGGACCGGCTGTGCTCGGCGCGCGAGGGCCGGATGCTCGGGTGCCGCACGTTCTTCTGCATCACGGGCACGCGCGGCGACCCGCACGAAGTCCACGAACGGTACTACCGGCGCGTGAAGGAGATCCACGACCGCCACGGGATCCCCTTCCGGTACGCCGACATCACCGCGTGGGCGGCCGAGCGGCGGCCGGCGAATCCGGTGGCAGACAGTGTCCCTGCGACGGGGAGTGCTCCTGCGACGGGCGGTGCGCCGTCGACGAACGGCGCCGCGCATAGGCAGGCCGGCGCGCGGGGCGAGAGTCCCGGCGCGGCGCGCTCGGGGGAGTAGACTCCGCGCGGCATGCGCCGCCGGGTACCGCTCGCCGTGCTCGCCCTCGCGCTGCTCGCGGCGCCGGCCCGGGCCGACGCCGTCGACGAGGCGGCCCGCGCGCTGCGCGACGGCCGGAGGAGCGCCCGCGATCGCGTCGACGCGGCGCACGCGCTCGCCGCGGCCGGCGCGTCGTCGGCCCGCGACCGCGACCGTGCGGTTCCGCGTCTCGTCGACGCGCTCGCCGATCCCGCCGGCGACGTCCGGGCCGCGGCGGCCGGCGCCCTCGCCCGCCTGGAGGACCCACGGGCGATCCCCGGCCTCGTCGCGCGTCTCGGCGTCGAGACCGAGGAGACGGTGCTCGCCTCCGTGCTGCTCGCCGTGGGCGAGACGGGCTCGGCGGGCGAGGTCGCCGCCGTCGGCCCCTTTGCGGGCCACGCGTCGCCGCGCCTTCGGGCGGCGGCGGGGACGGCGCTCGGCGTGCTGGGCGGGGAGCAGGCGCGCCAGCGCGTGCTCGCGCTGCTCGCAAAGCCGGGGGACGACCCCGACTGGGCGGTCCGCGGGGCTGCGCTCCTCGCGCTCGCCCGGTGCGGCAAGCCGGCGGACGCGGGGACGATCCTCGTCGCCTACCGCGAGGGGGAGGGCGCCAATCGCTGGTTCGCGCGCGCGGCGCTCGCGGAGGCCGTCGCGGCGCTCGACCCCGACCCCGTCGCCCTGCTCGACCGCCTGGTCGCCGACGAGGACGCGCGCGTCTCGACGACGGCCGCCGTCGGCTTCGTGCGCGCGGGGCGGCCCGAGGAGGTCGTTCGCCGACTCGCCGACGCTCGTCCCGCCGTGCGGGCGGCGGCCGTCGCCGCGGTGTCGTCGACCGAATTGCGGCGGGCGCTCCCGCAGGTTCGCGAGATGGCCGTGCGGGACCCGGACCGCAGCGTTCGATGGAGCGCGGTCCTCGCGCTCTCCCGGCTCGACGACCCCGCCGCCGACCCGCTGCTCGTCGAGGGTGTCCGGTCGACCGACCCGCAGGTCTGGGCGTCGGCCGTCGCCGAGTGCCGGAGGAAGACGGGCCTCGAGATGGGCCGCGATCCCGGCGCCTGGACCGACGCGCTCGCGAGCCGCCGGGGGGAGGGCGTCCGATGACCGACGAGGCGTCCCCCTCCGAGTTTCCCCGCACGGCCCGCGCGCTCCGCGAGGCGCTCGCGGTCCGCGGGGTCTACCCCCGCAAGCACCACGGGCAGTGCTTCCTGACCGACGTGCAGGCCGTGGACGCGATCGTGCGGGACGCCGAGGTGGCGCCGGGGGACGCCGTCATCGAGGTGGGCACGGGGACGGGCCTCCTGACCCACGCGCTCTGCGAGGCAGGCGCCAGCGTCGACACGTTCGACATCGACCCGGGGGTGCTGGAGGTCGCGCGGTCGTTGCGGTCGTGGCCGTCCACGGTGCGCTTCCACGTCGGAGACGCGCTCGAGGGCAAGCACGCGCTCGCGCCGGCCCTCCTCCAGGCGCTGCGCGCGGCGCGCGCCGCCGTGGGCCCCGGTCGCGTCCGGTGCGTGAGCAACCTGCCCTAC
>DATLLK010000123.1:0-5934 GCA_035537895.1 Planctomycetota bacterium | reverse complement strand
CCCATCGTGCCCCGGCCGGCGAGGCAGGCCTCCGTCGAGCCCCCCTTCGCGCGCGTGCGCGCGAGCTTCTTGTCGTAAGGCTCCGTCCCGTCGGAGAAGCGCAGCACGTCCACCGGGGCGACGTCCTCCCCGATCGGCTGGAAGGAGCCCGCGTCGAGGAGCAGTTCCACGCGGCGCTGGGCCTCGAGCTTCATGTGGTGCCCGCACTCCGGGCACACGTTCGCGTTCTCCTGGATCGTCTTGGAGAAAGCCATCTTCCCGCAGGCGGAGTTCGTGCACTTCGTCCAGAGGCCCGCGGGCATCTCGCGCTTCTTGCGGAACGACCAGGCCATCGGCGTCGGACCCTCGGCCGGCCTCAAGGGCCGCGGCGACAACCGCGGGCCCCCGGACGGGCGCGGACCAGCGTACACGGAGGGCCCCGGGTGGGCGCGCCGGGGCGGCGAACGGACGGCGAACTACGCCGTGCGCCGCAGGCCGCGGATCGCGCCGGCCCGGTCCTTCGCCCCGAAGACCGCGCTGCCGGCCACCAGCACGTTGGCTCCGGCGCGGACGGCGGCGGGCGCGGTCTCCGCCGTGATGCCGCCGTCGATCTCGAGGTCCGCCGCCCAGCCGCCCGCGCGCAGCGCGCTCACCTTCTCGAGGACGGAGGGGATGAAGGACTGTCCGCCGAAGCCCGGGAAGACCGACATCACGAGGACGAAGTCGGCGAGCCGAAGGAAGGGTGCCAGGCGCTCGACCGGCTGGTCGGGGTTGATGACGAGGCCCGCTCGCTTCCCCTTCGCGCGGATCGTGCGCAGGGCGGTCGCGATGTCGTCGGGCGCCTCGACGTGGACGGAGACCCAGTCGGCGCCGGCGTCGCAGAACGCCGCCACGTACTTCGTGGGGTCCGTGATCATCAGGTGGCAGTCGAGCACGGCCGTCGTCGCCTTGCGGATGCTGCGGACGAGCGGCGGGCCGAACGTGATGTTGGGGACGAAGTGGCCGTCCATCACGTCCAGGTGGAGCAGGTCGGCGCCCGCGTCGAGGACGTCGCGGATCTCGTCGCCGAGCCGCGCGAAGTCGGCGGAGAGGATCGAGGGCGCGATGCGCACCGGGCCGGGAGCGACGACGGGAGGTACGGGATCGGGCACGAGGTCCTCGCCTGGGGGTGGCCCACAGGGTACGGGACCCGGGGACGCCCGACCGGCCGGGCCGGGATCGGGCTCCCGCCGCGGCCCGAGAGGCTCCCTCGCACCCGCCGCTTCGGCTACCCGATCGAGGCCATCCGCCCCAGAAGCTCGACGCAGCGGCTGCTGTAGCCCCACTCGTTGTCGTACCAGCCGAGCACCTTGACGAGGTTCCCGGTCGCCATCGTCGAGAGGCCGTCCACGATGCAGGACGCCGGATCGCCGACGATGTCGGAGGAGACGAGCGGCTCGGTCGAGAAGCGCACCCAGGCCTTCATCGGCCCCTCGGCCGCGGCGCGCAGCGCCGCGTTCACCTCGGCGGCGTCCTTGGGCGCGCGGGTGAGGACGGCGGTCAGGTCCACGATCGAGCCGTCCTGGACGGGCACGCGGAGCGAGCAGCCGTCGAGCTTCCCCTTGAGGGCGGGGAGCACCTTCCCCACGGCCTTCGCCGCGCCCGTCGACGTCGGGATGATGTTCATCGCGGCGCGCGCACGCCGCAGGTCCTTGTGCTCCTGGTCGAGGATGCGCTGGTCGTTCGTGTAGGCGTGGATCGTGTTCATGAAGCCGCGCTCGATCCCGAAGGCCTCGTGGAGGACCTTCGCCATCGGCGCGAGGCAGTTCGTCGTGCAGGAGGCGTTGGAGACGATCTTGTGCGCGGGCGACAGCGTGTCGTGGTTGACGCCCATCACGATCATCGCGTCCACCTCGTCCTTCGAGGGGGCCGTCAGGAGCACCTTCTTCGCGCCCGCCTGGAGGTGGAGGCCGCACTGCTCCTTCGACGTGAACTTCCCGGTGCCCTCGACGACGTACTCGACGCCGAGCGACTTCCACGGGAGCTTCGTCGGGTCCTTCTCCTGGAGCACGTCCACCTTCTGCCCGTCGACGACCAGCGTGCGCCCGTCGAGGCGGACGTCGCCCTGGTAGCGGCCGTGCGTGCTGTCGTACTTGAGCAGGTGCGCGTTCACCTCGGGCGCGCCGATGTCGTTGACCGCGACCACGCGGAACGCCGGGTCCTTCGCGAGGATGCGGAAGACGAGGCGTCCGATGCGGCCGAACCCGTTGATGCCGACGAGGGCGGGCATGCGCTGGCTCCGAGGGTAGAGGGCCCACAGTGAACGAGGGTCCCGACCCACGTCGAGACTTTCCGGGGGGGACGCGACGCGGCGCACCGCGTACGCTCCCTCCGTGGACGCCGCGCTCGAAGCTGAGGTCGCCGCCCGGGCCGTAAGGGACGGCCTGCTCCGGCCGGGCGACGCCGTCCTCGTCGCCGCCTCGGGGGGTGCCGACTCGACCGCGCTCGCCGGCCTCCTCGCCCGCGGGGCGGAGCACGGACTGCCGCTGCGCCTCGTCCTGGGGCACGTGGACCACGGCTGGCGCGGGCGGGCGGAGGCCGAGGCCGACCGCGCGGTCGTCACGCGCCTCGCCGCCCTCCTCGGCGTGCCCCTGGCGTGCGCGGGGCCGCCCGAGCCGGTCCGCCGCACGGAGGACGACGCGCGCCGGTTCCGCTACCGCGCGCTCGCCGACCTCGCGACGGCGCACGGGTGCGCCCTCGTCGCGACGGGCCACCATCTGCGCGACCAGGCCGAGACCTTCCTGCTCCGGCTCGTGCGCGGGAGCGGACCCGCCGGCCTCGCCGGGATCCCCGCGCGACGCCCGCTCGCGGGCGGGCCGCTCGCCGTCGTGCGGCCCGTGCTCTGGGTGGACCCCGCGCGACTGCGGGCCTGGGCGATCGCACGCGGCCTCCCCTGGCGCGAGGACCCGACGAACGCGGAGGTGGACCGCGACCGCGCCCGCGTGCGCGCGCGCCTCGCCGCGCTCGACGCGCGCGGCGCGGCCCTCACGCGCGACGTGGCCGAGGCCGCGGCCCGCTTCGCGCGGTCCGTCGCGCGACGCGAGGCCGTCGTCGCCGCGCGCCTCTCGCCCTCACGCGCCGTCCACACCGAGGCGGGCGCGGTCGAGGTCCTCGCGACGGACGTCGCCGCGCTCCCGCCGAGCGAGACCGCGACGGTCCTGCGCCTCCTCGGGCGCGGCCTGGCGGCGGACGCCGAGGGCCCGTGGTTCACGCGACGGCACGCGACGATCGCCGACGAGCTGATCCACGGCGTCGCGACGCACGCCGCCGTCGACCTGCCGCGCGGGCTCCTCCTCGCGCGGTCCGGGCGACGGCTCCTGCTCGCACGCAAGGACGTCGCGGTCCCGCCCACGGCGCGGCTCGACGTCGTGGACGGGGCGAGCGCGACCGCGGGGCCGTTTCGCGTCCGCGTGCGACGCACGCCCGCCGCCGGCTTCGACGCGGAGGCGTGGCGCGCGACGCACGGCACGCCGCCGACCGGCGTCGAGCGGTGGGCCGCCGCGCTCGACGCGCGAGTCCTCGGTCGCTTCGTGACGCTGCGGGGCGTCGAGCCCGGCGACCGGTTCGTGCCGTGGGGACGCACCGAGGAGACGGCGCTCGAGGAGTTCCTCTCGCGGCAGTCCTGGCCGGCGCTGCTGCGCCGCGGCGTCCGCGTCGCTGTCGCCGAGGACGGGCGGGTCGCGTGGGTGCTGGGTCACCGCATCGACGCCCACTTCGCGGTCACCCCGGCCACGCTCGAGATCGCCCGCTTGGACGCGGAGATCGAACGGACGGGCGGATCGTCCCGCGCAGGGGACCGCTCCCCGTGACCGCCGCGGCGTGTCAGACCGAGGTCTGGTCGATGTCGGTCTTCGCGCGCTCGCGGGGCGGCGTCGTGACGGGGGGATCGCGGACCTCGTCGTCGAGGCGCTCGATCGCCGCTCCGCCGTCGCCCAGCCCCTTCTTGAACTCCGTGATGCCCCGGCCGAGGTTGCGCGCGACCCCGGGGAGGCGCTTCCCGAAGAGGAGGAGCGCGATGAAGAGGATGATCAGCCAGCTCCAAGCGCCGGTGATGTTGGCGAGGGGGAGAACAGCGCTCATGCGGCCATGGTACCCCCGGGACCGGCCGTGGCCGCCATCCGAGGGCACGGCGGGCGAAGGCCCACCGGCGGGAGGGAGGACCCCCCGGCGGGCCGCGCGCGGATCCCTTGGCCTTCCGACACGTGGGGCCCCACCGGCGAGAGCCGGCGCCGCATCGTCGCCAAGGGAGCCCGAGCGGCTTGGGACGTCTACTTGGGGACGGCGAGGAAGATCGTGCCGTCCGACTGGCCCGCGATGATCGTGCCGTCGCGCGTGTTCGTCGGCAGGAAGTCGAACATGTTGAGGCTTGCGACCTTCTCGACGGGAAGGCCCTTGCCCCGGCGCAGTTGCGCCGTCTTCGCGGCGTCGAGCGTGACGACCCAGTCGCCGACCATGGCGAGCGGCCGGTCCCCGTTCGGGTCCTTGAAGACCGGCTCGCCCGACGCCGCGTCGAAGGCGTGCAGCCCGAGCTGGTTGCGGACGAACACGTAGCCTTCGAAGCGCTGGACACGGGCAGCCGTCCCGCCCTCTCCGCCGGCGGCGATGTCGCGCGTGACGAGGCCGCCGAGCAGCCACGGGGCCTTGTGGGCCGGCGCGTCGATGCCTTGCAGCCACATCACCGTGCCGCTGTGGATGTCGAAACCGCGGACCAGATTGTCGTCGCTCGCGAGGAAGCCCCAGTCCTTCGTGACGGCCGGCGGCAGCTTGTTGGCGGCCAGCGTCTCGGTGCGCCAGTTCATGATCGAGGCGGAGAGCGGGCTCTGGGAGGCGGGGAAGGACATCAGGCCCCTGTCCTCGACGGCCACGAGAACCATGTCGCCCGCGGGATCGACGATCGGGGTCCCGACGATCCGACCCGCCGTGCGATAGCCCCATCCCGGGCTGCCGTCGGCCAGATTGATCGACTCGAGGGTCTTGTTGCCGCGCGCGGAGCCGAGCGAGCCGACGAAGGCCAGCCCGTCCGTCGCCGAGACGCCCGACGAGGGAGCGAAGTCGAGCCGCACCGGAGAGTGGTCGGCGTCCGCGCCCGAGCGGCGGCTCACCCACTGGAGCCACGCCGCGCCGGAGGCGTCGCGCAGCAGGAAGACGTACCAGCTGGGGCTCTCGGCGGGCGGCGCCGCGAGCGGCGCCTTGAGCGAGGTGATCCACCGGGGCTGCAGGTCGCGGCGGGACAGGCAGAACACCTTGCCGCGGTTGTCGACGGCGAGCACGTCCTGCGACTGGACGTAGATCTGCGTCAGCGCCACGGGACCGGTGCGGCCGAGGCTGGCCACGATCACGTCGGGCGACCAGGGCAGGCCCTCGAGGGCGCGCGTGCCCCCCTCGGCCAGCGTGGAGCCGCGGCGCACGACGGGCGTGCCGGGTCCGCCGGCCACGAGCGCGGGGCCGGCGAGCGAGGCGGTGAGCGTCGTGGCAAGCGTCAGGACGAGGACGCGACGGAGGGACATCGATCACCTCGGGGAGATGGGTGGCACGGCCGTGGAACACGGGCGAGGGACCGCCAAGGCGGCCGTCGATCGCGTCCGAAGGCACCCGTACGCCGCGCCCCCTGCCCCGGGGCGGGTCGGTCGTGCGGATTCGCCGGGTTATAGGAACGCCGGGGACGGGTGTCAAGGACGAGGGGGCCGCGCAAAGCGCGGCGAAACCCCGTCGGGAACACGACTTGGGTGCGCCCGCGAGGCCCTCCCCGCGGCAGGCCGGCCCGGGCGATGGCGTTGCGGGCGTCTCGCGTGGGGCGTAGGATCGACCGTCCGCCCATGACCGTCGATCCCGCAGCACGGCCGCGTCCGGCGCCGCCCCCCGCCGGGGCGGATCGCGGCGTAGACCGCCTGCGCGCCAATCTCACGTCCCTCTACG
>DATLLK010000122.1:0-2218 GCA_035537895.1 Planctomycetota bacterium | reverse complement strand
GGCGCTCGCCCACGAGCCCGACGTCCTCGTGCTCGACGAGCCGCTGAACGGCCTCGACCCGCCGGGGCGGCGCGACATGACGGCCGCGATCCGCTCGCTGGGCGAGGAGGGGCGCTGCGTGCTCGTCTCGAGCCACGTGCTGCACGAGGTCGAGTCGATGACGCGGCGCGTCCTCCTGCTCGACCACGGCCGCGTGATCGCCGACGGGACCGTCGCCGAGATCCGCCGTGACCTCTCCGACCGTCCGCTCGCGATCCGCGTCGAGACGCCGGCCGCGCGGGACCTCGCGCGCCGGCTCGTGGCGCTCGAGGGCGTCCTCCGGGTCGACGTGGCGCGCGACGGGTCCTCCCTCGAGCTGCTGGCGACGCGGCCCGACGACGTCTTCCGCGAGATCGCGCGCCTCGTCACCGAAGAGAAGATGCCCGTGAGCTCCTTCCGACCGACGGACGAGAGCCTCGAGGCCGTCTTCCGGTACCTGACGGCATGAGCGCGACCGTGCGCCCGCCCGTCGAGTCGCCGCGGCTGCGCCCTCTCGCGCGCTTCGGCACGGTCTTCACGTGGGGCGTCAAGCGCGCCGCCCGGACCCGCAAGTTCGCCGCCGCGGCGCTCATCAGCATCGCGGGCGGGTACGGGCTCGGGAGCCTGCTCGTCGGCACGGAAGCGGCGACCTACGACCTCTGGGACTTCCTGCAGAACGGCCTGCTCGGCGTGGCGGTCCCTCTCGTCGCCCTCGGGCTCGTGGGCACGGGCTTCGGCGAGGAGGTGCAGGACCAGACGATCCTGTGGCACCTCGTGCGCCCCGTCTCGCGAACGACCGTGTTCGTCGCGCGCTACGCGGCCGGCGCCGCGACGGGCGCCGCGTGCGCGGCGGGGATGGCCCTCGCCGTGATCCTCGGCTCGCGCATCGACGTGCCGGGAGCGGCCGTGGCGGGGACCGTCGCGAGCGCGGCGCTCGGCACGGTCACGACGGGCGCGGTCTACTACGCGCTCGCCGCGCTGTTCCGCCGCGGCCTCGTGGCGGGCCTCGTCTACACGTTCGTCGTCGAGGGGTTCTTCCAGGGACTCCCCGGCACGATCCAGAAGCTGGCGCTCTCCCACCACGTGCGCAGCGTCTTCCACCGCCTGACGGACGCGGACTTCTCGGCGCTCTCGCCGGCCATCGCGAAGGAGGTGCGGGACGGCCCGCCCCTCATCTTCGACACGACCGCCATGCGCGCCATCGACCCGGAGCCGTGGACGTCGCTCGAGGGCGCGCTGATCGTCTGCGCGTGCGCGGCGCTCGGCGCCCTCTGGATCGGCGCCCGCCGCGTCCGCCGCCGCGACTTCGCGCTGAAGGAGTAGGGGCGCCCCCACGGCCCGGTGGTAGCGTGTCGCGCCCCGAACCGGAGACCCCCATGAAGAACGCCACGATCGAGACGAGCAAGGGCACGATCCAGGTCACCCTGTTCGACAAGGAAGCGCCGAAGACCGTCGAGAACTTCGTCACCCTGGCGAAGCAGGGCTTCTACGACGGCACGACGTTCCACCGCGTGGTGCCCAACTTCGTGATCCAGGGCGGCGACCCCCTGTCGAAGACGCTCCCCGCCGGCAGCCCCCGGATCGGGACGGGCGGACCCGGCTACAAGATCAAGTGCGAGACGGCCGGCAACCCCCACAAGCACGAGCCGGGCACGCTCTCGATGGCGCACGCGGGCAAGGACACCGGCGGCAGCCAGTTCTTCATCACCCACCGCGACACGCCCCACCTCGACGGCGTCCACACCGTCTTCGGCCGCGTCGCCGGCCCCGCCGACATGAAAGTCGTGAACGCCATCGCCCCCAACGACAAGATCGTCAAGGTCACGGTCGCCGACTAGGCCCCCGCGCGTCATCTCCTCAGGAGAGTGCGGGCCCGCTTTCGGGAGCGGGTCTGACGTCGGCGCGGGACACGTCCCTGACCGAGCGGGTGCGCTGGCGGAGGCCCCGCGCGAGGATGGATCACGTCCCCCCGCTCTCGGGGCGCGTCCCGCGGCCGCGAGCGACGCGTGTCAACGGCGACACGTGAGCGAGCGGCCGCGCCGCACGGGCCCCGCCAGCGCGCCCGCACATCCCTGAGTCGATTTCGCTATCTGAACCACCCGGCAGGGTCGAGGGCGTCCTCGAGGGCGGTCCAGCCGAAGGTGATCGCGAGGGCGGCGAAGAGGAGGAGGAGGGCGTAGCCGACGGCGAGCCAGAGGCT
>DATLLK010000121.1:0-8446 GCA_035537895.1 Planctomycetota bacterium | reverse complement strand
GCAAGGACGCGCTCCGCGACCTCTCGCGACCGCTCATCGCGCGGCGGCTCGCCAAGCGCGCCGCGGCCACGAAGGGCTGACGCGACCCGGTCTCGCCCCGACTCACGATCATCCCCGCCTCGTCAGTCCGGGAGCCCCCACAGGACCCATGCGGCCCAGTAGTAGGGGTCGTTCCACTTCGCCTTCGCGTTCCGGACGTGATCCTGGGCCTCACGGAGGGCCTTCGCCGGGCAGTCCCCGGCCTTCACGCGCTGGAAGAAGTGCGTGATGAGGACTTCCGTCGCGTCGTCGTCCACGCGCCAGGTGCTCGCGAGCACGCGCGGGGCGCCGGCGAACATGAACGCACGCACGAGCCCGACGACGCCCTCGCCGCGGGCGTGCCCGCCGAGCCCGCTCTCGCACGCGGACAGCACGACGAGGTCCGCGCGCACGGACAGTTGCGTGATCTCGAGCGCGGTCAGGTCCCCGTCATCCTCGCCCTCCGGCGTCAGCGCAATGGCGGAGCGCTGCGGGTTCGCCCCGCGGATCACGCCGTGCGCCGCGAGGAGGATCGCGCGAAGCCGCTTGTCGGCCGGAACTTCCTGGATGCAGCGGCGGAAGTTGGCTTCCGTGGCGTCCCTCCCGAGCAGCGGGAAGGCCGTGACGGCCTTCGCCTCCGCGCGCGTCCTCGGGAGCGGGCTGTACGGCTTCTCCTGGGGCAGCCGATCCCATGCCAGTCCCCCGGGGGCGATGCTGTAGTCGGGGTCGGCCAGCGCGAGAACCTCCTCGATGCGCGCGAGCCCCTCAACGGCCCCGTTCTGGCGGCGGATCTCCCCGAGCACGGTGCCGGACGGGATCAGATGCACGTCGGGTCCCGTGATCCTCTCGCTGGCCGTGGAGAGCGTTCCCCCGGCGAGCAGGCGGGCGAAGGGGACGAAGGCGAGCTCGTCGTCGGGCGAGATGAGCACCCGGCGCACGTCGTCACCCAGCCGCAGCGGCGCGACGAGGATCGCGCGGGCCTCGTCGAGCAACCTCTCGCCCTCCTCGGGTGACGAGCCCCGGGCCGCGGGAGCCGACGACGCCTCGGTGAGCCGACGTGCCGTCTCCCTCACACGGTCGGCAGGCCCCAGGTGCGCGACCGTGGCCCGCTCCCGGTCGATGCGGACCGCGAAGGCGTCCTCGTGGCTCCCCGGCTCGGGCAAGGTGTACAAGACGAGGACGTCACCGGTGGAGAGATAGGACTGGAGCGCCGGGAGCCCGTCCACCGACGGGTACGCCAGGCCGGACCTCGCCTTCGCATCGCGCTGCATGCGCGAGACGAACGCGGCGACGTCGGCCTGCGCACGACGGAGCTCCCCGATCGACCCCACGCCCTCGAGGAGCGCGGACCGCGCACGCGTCTCCGCCGCCTGCAGGAGGCGCAGCTCCGCCTGAACCTCCGCCGGCAGGGTCACCGCGGAGAGCCGGACCCGGCCGCCAAGGGCTTCCAGCAGGGCGCCTGCGCGCCCCGCCTCGAGCAGTTCGACTGCCGAGCCGACGTCCCCGAGGCGTGCCGCGGCCCACGCACCGTCGTAGAGCGCCGTGGCGAACCGGTCGCGAACGAGGGACGACTCCTCGTCGCCCAGCCCCCCGACCACGCCCCCGATCCGCCACGCGAGAGCGCGGGCGGCGAGCACGGAGCCCACGAGATCGCCCTGACGCCTGCGGCACGTGGCCAGGGCGCACCACTCTCGCGATGCGAGGTCGACTGACCCGCAGCCCGTGGCCCGGGCGAGCACGTGCTGGTGAAGCGCGATGCTCGCGTCCACCCCACCGGCCGCGAGAATCGTGTCCGCCATCTCGGCCTCGGCCCGGAGCGCGAAGACTGGGTAGTTCAGCTTCCAGAGCCTGAGACGTGCGTCCTCGAGCTGAACGATGGCCCTCGCCAACAGCCCGTTCGCGCGCAGGATGAGTGCGTCGTTGCCGAGCGCCTGGGCGTGCCCCAGCGGGTCGTTGGCTTTCTCGAAGTTCCTGAGCGCGGCGGCCGACGCCAGCTCCGCCTGAGCCAGGTTCCCGGCAGCCCGATGCATCTCCGCGATTTGCGCCCAGCCGTACGCGGCCACGCCGACGGATGCATTGCGGCGATGGATCTCGGCCGCGGCCTGGTCCAGGTCCAGGCGGGCTTGCTCGAAGTACTGGAGCTCGACCCAGACACCGGCGCGCCAGATCAGCGCCCACACGTCCTCCAGACTCCGAAGGCCCGCGATCTCGGCGCGTCGAGAGGCCTCCAGCGCCTCGTCGAGCGCGCGCAGGGCCGCGCTGAAGCGGCCCATGCTGTGCCAGGCGACGCCGCAGTTCGACAGTGCCATCGCTTCGAGGTCGGGACGGCGGGCGCGCCCGTAGGCACCAGCCGACTCCCGGAACGCTCGCGCGGACGACTCCAGCTCGCCGAGCAGGCCGAGGGCGAACCCGATGCCGTTGAGCGCCTCGCCGAGCTCCAGCATCGCGCCCGCCTCGAGCGCCTGCCTCTGCGCCCGACGGAACCAGTCGGCGGCGTCGCGCGGGCGTCGGCCGGAGTCCAGCGCGATCGTCCCCGCGTAGGTGAGCTCCTGCGCGGCGCGGCGGCGCCAACCGATCCGCGCGGCAGCCCAGGATGCCTCCCCTGCCGCCGCGATGGCGCGGAGGTTGTAGCGCGAGGCCGCCCCGAGTTCGGTGCCGCGCAGCGCAGCGCTCCCCGGGGCGTCTGCGCGCGCCTGAGCCTCGAAGCTCGCACGCCTCGCGAGATCGGCACGACATTGGGCGTGCTCCACCGCCAGCACGGTGCCGTAGCGGGGGCGGTTGCCGGTCAGCTTCGCGTGTTCATCCGCGACGGTGTCGGCCACGGTACGCAGCGCCTCCCGCAGACTGAGCTGCCGTTCCGCGGCCTCCGAGCGCTGCACGTACGCCGCGAGGAAGCGTGCCTCGGCGTCCTCGAACCGCTCGGCGAACGCGATGGCGCAGCGCCTCTCGCCAAGCGCGAGGAGTGCGTCGGCGACGAGCCACGGGTCATACGTCGAGGCGGTGGCGATCTCCCCGAGGCGCTCGTACCGGCCTTCCTTCCATGCCTCCACGAGGGCCTGGGCGGTCGCTTCCAGCGAGGGTACGTCGTTGCCGTGGGCGTCCCGCGGGCTCGCGAAGCACGCCAGGAGGAGCAGAATCCACGCCCTTCGGCGCCAATGAATGCCCGCCCGGCGCGCGGCACGCGAGTGGTCGATCGTCGGAGCCACGGGGGCTGAGCTCATGCCATGCGGATCAGAAGTTGAAGCTGGGGCCCGTCATGTTGAGCACGACCGTCCCGTGAACGTTCTTGGCGTCCATCACGGTCACCCGGACGTCCGTGATGGCCGGGCAGGGGCAGTTCACGTGGCGGGACACGCCCGTGGCATTGTGCACCTCCACGTCCACGGTGTCGGTGGAC
This sequence comes from Planctomycetota bacterium, assembly GCA_035537895.1. GTDB lineage: Bacteria > Planctomycetota > PLA2 > PLA2 > JAEUHO01 > DATLLK01. The sequence goes on along the minus strand of DATLLK010000121.1, from coordinate 5,031 downwards.
GGCGGAACGATCGAGGGCGCGGTGGCCTGGCCCTGAGTCCCGTAGGTGGCCGTCGTACTGAGCGGCGGAGGCGCCGGAGCGCCGCCGGAGAACTGTTCGACCGTCCCGCCGACGGGTCCGGGCGAACTCGGGTCCTGGTGCACCAGCCGAAAGCGGGTCACACTGGGCATGTCGACGCTCCTGCTCGCGACGACCGTCGCGCCTCGAAACGTAGCGACGGCCGCACCCGGGATCAAGGTCCCGGTTCTCAGGTTGCCTGACGCAACACGAACGCCGCGTTTGGTGTCCCCCGAACCAATTGCCCCGCGGGTGCCCGGACCCTGGAGTCCACATCACGGTCCCCCGCGGTCCCGGCGTAGCTCCTGCACGAACTCCGGGCGGTCCGCTTCGTTCACCGGGCCATGGGAATTGGCCGCGGCACGCTCGGCCTCGCGCTGCTCGCCGTCGCGGGCTGCGGCAGTGGTGCGCCCGCCGCTGATCCGAGTGCCGCAGGGTTGCACGACGATCCCGTCCTCCGCGCCGTCGCGGTCTGGGAGCACGGAGCCGAGGGGATACCTCCGACGCTCCCGCCCCCCTCGCCGCCCGAGGCGGAACCTGCCGACCTCGTGCGTCCCGAGGAGGCCGCCTTCGAGGCGCCCGCCTCGGTCGTCGCCGCGGACGCCGAGGCTCCCTTCCGAGATTTCGACGAGCGCGTGCGTCGCTTCCTCGTGAGCCCCTGCGTCGTCGACGCGGTGCAGTTCAGCTGCGTGCCGCAGGGCTCCGCCGACGAGTTCTGGGTGCAGGCGGGACTCGACGACCCGGACCCCGAGGTGCGGCTCCGCGCCCTCGTCGTGCTGGGGAGGGCTTGCGCCCCACGGACCGTCGACAAGCAGTGGGCGGTGCTCGACGAGCTCCGGACCGGACCTCGCGCCATCGAGTTCGCGCAGGTCACGACGCGAGTCGAGTCTGCCTTCGCTCCGGCGGCGCTCGACCGGACCCTCGCGGAACCGCCGCCCGGAACCGAGTACTCGACGCCCGCGGCCTACCAGTGGGCGCTCCGCGCCGCCGGGGTCACGCGACACCGCGGGGCCCTCGCCCGCCTGGCGGAACTCTCGCGCGCGGAGCAACTCGACGTGAGCCTCGCGGCGGAGCGCAGCCTCGAGGACTTCACGGGTCCCGACGCGGACGCGGCTCTCGCCCGGTGCCTCGACGGGTGGCAGTACAACGCCGCCATGAAGGCGGCCGACGCGCTCCTCAAGCGCGACCCCGAACGGCTGCGCGCGACCCTGCTCGCCTCGGATCCGCCCAAGGGACTGCTCTACTGGAAGGGGATCTTCTTCGCGCATCTCGAGGACCGTCGGGGTGTCCCGATCCTCTGCGAGGAAGTGCCGGGCCTTCACCGGAGCGACGCTTCGATATTCGACGCGATCGAACGACTGGCCGGGCCCGAGGACGTGGAGTCGGTGGAGGCGCTGCCCGGTCGAGTGCGCGAGGACCAGCGGACGCGCGCGGAGGAGGTCGTCGCGGCCGTGCGCTCTCGGCTCGCCGGCGGTCGCTGAGGCGAGAGCCGCGGTTCGCGTCCGCCATCAGGGACGCTCGAGCTTCACGTCCATCATGCCCGCCTCGACCTCCAGTTCGAGCCATTCGACGCCTCGGACGACGACGATCGCCAGTCGCTCCTTCTTCGTCGCCTTGGCGGCCTCGATCGCGCTACGGAGTTCCTCGTAGCTGGAGATGGGGGTCCCATCGTAGGAGACGAGGAAGTCGCCGGGTTTCACACCCGCCCTCGCCGCGTTCCCCCCGTCCACGACGCCGGTGATCCGCAGCGTGGGAGCGGGAACGAGCACGCCGGGTGCGCGGTAGAGGATCAGGTAGGCGCGCACGACGTGGCTCGCCTCGGCGAGCTGCGCCGGTGTCGGCTTCTCGGCCTCCTTCGAAACCTCGTACGGCTGCGGTTCGTAGCGGACCTCGGCCTCGACGCCGGGCTTTAGCGCCGACGTCAGGTCGATCCACCACGGCCGGACCACGTCGCCCGGCGCCCAGCCGGCGCGCGCGAACTGCCACGTCCCGAACTGGGGACGGTTGGGATTCAGGTAGCAGTCCGTCTTCCAGAGCACGTCGTCGAAGCGCACCTCGCCTTGCGCGTCACCGCCCTTCTCGGGCCGGAAGACGACCGTCCGCCGCGAGGGCGTGAACTCGCCGACCTGGGCGTGGCCCGTCGTCGTGACGAACAGGCGCGCCGCCTTGGCCTCCGCGTCGATCCCGACGGCGCGGGGGGTGAAGAAGTCGCGGAAGTGGTTCTCGTCGGAGCGGTAGTGCGCCGTGCCGACCCAGAGCGGCTCGACGCGGTACGGGTCGAGGTCGGGCATCCCGTGGAAGTAGTCGAGCGAGACGCTCATCAGGTAGCCACGGTTCTTGTAGAAGGTCGTCCCCGCGGCGATCTCGATCGTGCGCTTCCCCGACAGGAGCGGGCGGAAGTGCGTGACGTCCACCTCCCAGTGGCAGGGTGTCCGGTACGAGGTGATGAACGGGACGATCCCGAGCTTTCTCCCGTCGTCGTCGAGGACGGAGATCTCGCCATTGCGGTCCCACTCGTCCCACCCGTTCCCGGCGTCGTGGAGGTCCAGCGTCAGGATCACGCGTCCGAACGCCCAGTCGCGCGGCGGGAGGTCGACCTCGCGCGCCCAGGCCGTCTTCGCGTTGTCGGTGCGCACGTGGTGGAAGACCTCGACATGAAGCGGGGGGCGCCGCTTCGCGGCGGGGGTCGTGCCCAAGAACGCGACGTCCTTCACGTCGAACGTCGTCGTCGCGTCGGTCCGCGTGCCCGCGCCGATCGCGAGACGGGCCTCGTAGGGCGCCATCCGCGCGATGAAGTAGCGGTCGTAGACCGTCCCCCCCGCGATCGTGACGGTCACCTCGGCGCCGCCGACGACGTGGCGCACCTCGACCGCGAGGTCGGCGAACTCGCCGCGGAACTCCGCGGGCGCCACCCGCTTCACGATCTCGCGACCGTCCCAGTGGAGCGACACCTCGCGCTGGGGGCGGTCCTCGTAGTTGCCCCAGGGCGTGAACATCTCCCTGCTGGGCGGATTGTGGACGTCGAGCCCCACCGCGAAGGTGCCCGGGAGGTTGGGTTCGACCCAGCTCGCAAGGAACGGCGCGGGGCCCCGGACCCCGAGGCGGGCGGTGTCGAGGAAGAGAAACGACCCCCCGTCGCCGCCCTCGAGCACGCGGACCTTCGCCGTGAGGCGCACCGTCTCGAAGGCGCCCTCCTGCGCACGATCGAACGCCACGGCGTTCGACTGGCCCGGCGTCCGCGCCGCGTCGAGCAGTTGGTGCACGCCGTCGGCGTGCACGGGTCCTGCGCCCTCGCCGAAGCGCGCGAGGTGCACCGAATGCGCGGGCGCCGCGTCCTCGGCCCGTGCGGAGGCGGCCGCGACCGCGCAGAGGACCGTCAGCAGGAGTCGCCTCATCGGCACCTCGCGAGGACGCCGGGTGGGGCCGTCCACGGCCGACGATACCGACGTCCCCGCTGGAGCGACACCCTCACGGGCGCGTTGGCCCGTGAGGGTGAGGCGGCTCGAATGTCGCGCGTGCCAGTGGGAGGCTAGTTCCCCAGCCGGTCGAGCGCCACGGGCGTGGGCGCGAGGAGGTTCGCCGTCGTGCTCGGGGTGCCCGTGAGGCCGCCGCCGCCCTGCCACAGGAACAGACCGCCCCGCTCGCTCGGCCCGCTCCCCGTGTAGCTCGACGCCCCGATCAGGACGTCGGCCAGGCCGTCGTCCGTCACGTCGACGGGGAAGAGGAGGTCCACGGTGCCGCCCGAGGCGCCGAGCAGGTCGCCGCTGCTCGCCGCGGGGGCGAGGAACTCGGCAGTCTGCGTCCTGTTGCCCACGAGCGCCGCGCCGCCGGCCCAGTAGAAGCCGGCGCCCGCGTTGGCGCCCGCCACGGTGTCGGACTGGGGCGCGATCGCGATGACGTCCCGGACCGAGTCCGCGTTGACGTCGGCGAGGTCCCAGGCGACGCCTTCGGTGAGGCCGCCCGCCAGCAGGTCGTTCGAATTCGGCGACGCGTCGCGCATCGTGGCGGTCGGGGTCAACGTGCCCGTGAGCGTGGCGCCACCGCGCCACATGTAGATGGCGCCGGCGTTGAGCGCCGAGCCGATGTCCGCCGCGGAGGCGGCAGCGACCACGTCGAAGCGACCGTCGCCCGAGACGTCGGCGAGCGCGACGTTGGCGCCGCTCGACAGGCCGACCATGTCGCCGAACACCGAGCCCGGCCCGAGGAGGGTCGCGGCCGGAGCGGGCGTGCCCGTCATCGTTCCGCCGCCGCGCCAGACGTAGACCGCCCCCACGTCGGCCGTCCCCGCGATGTCGGCGCGGAAGGCCGGCACGACGATGTCGAGGGCGCTGTCGCCCGTGACGTCGCCGAAGCGGCTCGCGAAGGTGATCTCCTTCGCCTCGTAGGAGAGGCGATCGTCGATCGACCCCGCGACGCGAAGGCTGGCGAAGGGCGACAGGGGCCCCGCGAGCGCGACCCCGCCGGCCCACACGTGCACCGCGCCGACGTCGAAGACGCCCCCGACGTCGGTCAGCGGCGCCGAGGAGACGATGTCGAGGATCCCGTCGCCCGTCAGATCGGCGAGCCGCGTCCCGCCCGAGCCCAGCCGGTCCCCCGCCGTCGGCGAGGGGACCGTCAGGAGTGCGTCCTCGGGGCTCGCGCCCACCAGCCCCGCCCCGCCGTACCAGACGTAGATCCCGCCGGCGTCGCGGCGACGGCCGATCACGTCGGCGATGGCGTCGTTGTTCACGTCGCCCACGAGGACGCGGCCGGCTGCGCCCGCTGCGAGCGCGTCCCCGAGCGCGGGGGCCGTGACGCCAAGGGTCGCGTCCTGCGCCTTGGCGCCCGTGAGCGTCCCGCCCCCGAGCCACATGTAGATGAGGCCCGAGCTCAGAGTGGCGCCCTGGGCCAGGGGCGACGGCGCCACGACGTCGAGGATCAGGTCGCCCGACACGTCGGCGAGGCGGATCCGGGCGGCCGCGCCGGCCCCGAGGC
>DATLLK010000120.1:0-2873 GCA_035537895.1 Planctomycetota bacterium | reverse complement strand
TCCGAGAGACGGGTGAGCAGCACCTCGAGCTTCTGCTGCGCGAGGTCGAGCCGGCCCGCCTTGACGTCGCCTTCCGCCGACGCGAAGAGCTGCGTCGCAAGACCCTCGCGGATCTGGGGGAACTTGCCCTCGCGCAGCCCGGCGATGAAGGCGGGGTCGATCTCCTCGGCCTTGAGCATCTGCGCCTTCGCCCGGGAGAAGAGACCGCGCTCGGCCGCCCAGAGCGCGACGTCGACGTGCGCCTTCGCGTCCTTGCCGGCCTTCGTGTCGAGCAGGCCGTAGAGATAGGTCGCGTCGAAGCGCTGCGACGGCAGCTTCATCGTGACGGTGCGTCCCCCCTTCATGACGATCTCGAACGTGACGTTCTTGCCGTCGATCTCCTTCACGGTGCCCTGATAGACCGTGCCGTCCTCGAGGAGGATGTCGTCGGCACGTGCGGGGCGCGCGAGTGCGACGGAGAGGGCGGCCGCGACGAGAAGACAGGGGATCCAGCGCATGGCGATTGCTCCCGGGGGGGACTCAGCGTCGTCCGCCCGCCCGCTTCGGTCAAGACCGGGGGGCGGCATGCGGGGGGAGCGCCCGTCTCGGAGCGCGGCGCGGACGAGGATCAGCGCGAGACGACGACGCGCTCGCCGGTAGCCGCATGGACCGCGACGAGGGCGGCGTGCGCGAAGCTCGAGTACCAGAGGACCTGCCCCGTGGGATCGACACTGATCGACATGAGCCATCCCTTCGGGCGCGGTCCCACGCCGACCGCAGGTGACGCGACCAAAGTGCGCACGAGGGACGCGAGATCGATCTCGACCACGCGCTCGTACTCGACCGTCCACGCGCGGCTGCCGTCGGGGTGGACCCGCAGTTCCTGCACCGAGCTCAACGCCGGGCCCGACCCGACGATGGGGCTTGCGATCACGGTGCGGTCGCCGGTCGCGAGATCGATCTGCAGGAGCGCGTAGGTCGGAGCGTCGAAGGCCAGCGCTTCGAGCCCGCCGGGAAGGACCGCCACGCACTGCGGCCCGGTCATGGGCGCGCCCGCGCCCACGCCCGCTCCCGAGAGCACGGTCCGGTCGCCGGTGACGAGGTCGACGGCGATCACCGCGCCCATGCCGAAGTCGGCCATGAGCAGCCGCTCGTGGTCCTCATCGAGGGCGGCCTTTCGGGGGTCGACGAACGCCGGGCCCGTCCCGAAGCCGGCGCCGGAGAGAATCGTCCGGAATCCCGTGTCCAGATCCACGGCAACGACGGTCTGCTGGCCCTGGTTCACGACCAGGGCGCGGTTCGCCGCGGCGTCCACGACCACGCAGTAGGGACTGGCGAGGGACGCCCCGAGGGCGGGAAGGGCCGCGCGGTCGCCGGTCGCGAGGTCCACGGTGAGCAACGCGTCCGGCCCGAGGGTGCCGACGATCGCGCGACCGTGCGCCCAGTCCATGTCGTGCGCCTGGATGCGCGCGAGCGGGGGACCCGTTCCCAGGGAGGGCCCGTGGACGACGGTGCGATCGCCCGTCGCGAGGTCGACGGCCAGGAACCTCCCGGAAGCGCTCTCGTTCAGGAACACGCGGCCGGCCCCGAAGTCGGCCGCCAGGCTTCCGATGGTGAGGAGCGGCGGACCCGTGCCGACGGCGGGGCCGCTGACTTCCGTCCGGTCCCCGGTCAGGAGAGCCACCGCGATCAGACGGTTCTGCTGCGAGGCCACGACGAGCCGGTCCGCGGTGACGTCGTGGGCCACGCCCTGCACGTTGCTCAACGCCGGTCCCATGCCCACGCCGCCCCCGCTGAGGGTGGAGCGGTCCCCCGTCGCGAGGTCGATCGTCAGGACCACGCTGGACATGCCGACGAAGAGCCGCGAGCCCGCCTCATCGAGGGCCAGGCCGGCGGCCCCGTTGGCGAGCGCGGTGCCCGTCCCCACGCCATCGCCGCTCACGAGCGTGCGGTCGCCCGTCGAGACGTCGACCGCGAGCACGATCAGATTCGTGGTGTCGAGCAGGTAGACGGTCGACCCGTCCGCGGTCACGGCGAGCGATCGGGCGGAGGCGATCGCGGGCCCGTCGCCCAGCCCCGTCCCCGAGACGCCGGTGCGGTCGCCGGTCGCGAGATTCACGCGCATCAGGCCGAAGTTGCCCGTCGTCACGTACGCGAAGCCGCCGGCGGGGTCCAGCGCCACGTCGTAGGGATTCCCCAGAGTGTTGCCGCTCCCGACCGAGAGGCTCGAAACGACCGTCGCCTGACCCGTGACGAGGTCGCCGGCAAAGAGAGCGTGCGTCTCCTTTTCCACGATGAGGAGGCGATCGGCGACCGCCTCGAAGACGAGCCCCGATGCGTAGCCCAGAAGCGGGCCTCGATTCCGGACGAGGTGGGGACCCGCGGCGGGGACGGCCGCGTCACCGAGCACGTCCACGGCGTCCACCCAGAACGTCTGGTCTCCGGGCACGACGGCGAACGGAGCGGTCCAGTCCGCGAAGCCATTGGACGTCGAGGCCGCGACCCCGGCCACGTCGAGGGTGGCGATGCCGTCGGGGTCCGTCGCCTGCCCGCGGACGGTGATCGTCGCCCGGTCGGTCAGCGCGGACCCCGGAGGGAAGAGCAGGTCCACGACCGGCGGCCCGGGCACGACGGGCGGAGGCGTGCTGCCGGATCCTCCCCCGCCGCCGCCGCAGCCGGCGAGGGTCGCCCAAAGCAGAGTTCCGCCGATCCGGCGCAGGGGGACTCGCATCGAGGTTCGCTCCGAGGACGGCGTAAGCCCAGGCCCAACCCACTGGAGGGATGCGGGTCGGGGAAGGAACTTGCCTGCCGTGCCCGGATGCCTACCCCCCCACCTCCCGGAGACGGCGCTCGAGGAAGCGGCGCTCGGGCTCCTGGGAGGCGCGGTCCAGGGC
>DATLLK010000119.1:0-3227 GCA_035537895.1 Planctomycetota bacterium | reverse complement strand
TGACGCGGCCGGGCGGCCGACGTCACGGCCTCGCGGGAAGGAGGCTAGTCCTCGCTGCTCGCGTCCTCGTCCGGCGCGTCCTCGCTCGGGGGCGCGTCGGCGCTCTCGGCCTCGCCGGCCGGCGCCGGGGCGGCCGCGCCGCCCTTCATCTGCAGGCCGAAGGAGGCGAGCTTCTTGACGACCTCGTCGAGCGTCGTGCGGCCGAAGTTGCGGTTGGCGAGGAGCTCCGCCTCGGTGCGGTCGGCGACGTCGCCGATCGTGTGGAGCTCGAGCGCCTCGAGCGAGCGCTGCGCGCGCACCGTGAGGCGCATCGCGGAGATCGGGAGCGTGCGGGGGTCCTGGCCCTCCTCGAGCTCGTCGTCGTCGTCCTCTTCGCCCGCGCCGCCGAACAGCGCGTCGAGCTCGGCCTCGGCCTCCTGCATGGAGGCGGCCGGCGGGAGCTCCGAGCCCATGCCGAGGCGCAGGCCCTTCTGGGCGAGGATGTCCTTGATCTCCTGGAGCGACGTCTCGCCGAAGTTCTTGTAGGCGAGGAGCTCCGCCTCGCTCTTGCGAACGAGGTCGCCGAGCGTCTTGATCTCCATCTTGGAGAGGCAGTTGCGCGAGCGCACGGACAGCTCGAACTCGCTGATCGGCGTCCGAAGGATCGTGTTGCGGCGATCCTCCTTCCGCTCGTTGTCCTCGTCGAACACCATGCTCTGCGCGGACATCACGTCCTTCAGGTACAGGCGCGCACGCTCGTGCGTCGGGTCCGCCGCGAGGACGCGGCGGTAGAGCGCCTCGGCCTCCGTGTAGCGGTCCTGGTCCTCGTATAGCAGGCCGAGGTTTAAGAGCGCGTTCACGTACGTCGGCTCGAGCGAGGCGCAGCGACGGTAGACCTCCATCGCCTTGTCGTCGTCGCCCGCGAGGTCGTGCGCGTAGGCGAGCTGGAAGAGGGCCCGCGCGTGGTTGGGCTCGGCCTCGACCGCCTGCTCCCACGCCTTGCGCGCGGCCTCGTGGCGTCCCTCGGCCTCGAGTGCCAGGCCCTCGGCGTAGAGCGCGTCGGCCTTGCGGCCCTTCAAGCGCGCCCCGGCCGCGCGCGCGCCCTCGGCGTCGCCCGCGAGGCCCTTCGCCGTCGCGATCTCGATGTCGAGGTCGCCGGCCGACGTGCCGACCGCGCCGAGGTCGGCCGCCGCGCCCGCGGGGTCGGCGTCCTCGAGCGAGGCCATGCCGCGGGCGAGGCGCACGGGGGCGGAGTCGCCCGCGTCGCGCAGGACCCGTACGGCGTCCCGCGAGCGCCCGAGGAGGTAGAGGGCGAGCCCCCGGCGCAGGAGGGCCTTGGGGTCGGTGCCCGCGTCCCGGCTCGCCGCGTCCGCGGCGCTCCGCGCCTCGTGCGAGTCGTGCAGGGCGGCCCGGGCGGCGGCGAGGTCGGCCGCGTTGAACTTGAGGGCCTCGAACAAGGCGGCGACATCGACAGCCACGGGCGTGGACATGCGGCAGGACTCCGCGCAGGGACCCCGTGAGAATCCCGGAGGATAGGCCCTCCCGAGGGCCGGACCATGTTTGCGCGCAGCGCCGGCCGTCGGGCCGCCTCGGATCGACCCTCGGAACGATGTCCGAGCGCCTCGGGTCGCGTCGCGGGGACGTGGCCGAGTCGCGCCGGGCGGTCCCGGGGCGGTTCCGCGCGGAGTTCGCCGGGCGCCGCCGAGAATGCATGTAGTTCGTGCGGAACGTCCCCCCCCGGACCGATCCTCCTATCCGGACGCGCGGAGGCCTCGCTCGTGGACAAGCTCGTGATCGAGGGGGGAGTACCCCTCCGGGGGGAGGTCGACGTCTCGGGGGCGAAGAACGCCGTCCTCCCGATCCTCGCCGCGACCATCCTGGCGGACGGGCCGTGCACCCTCGAGGGGGTCCCGGACCTGCGCGACATCGACACGATGCTGCGCATCCTGCGCGAGCTCGGGTTGGACGCGGAGCGCGGGCCCGGCGGGACCGTCGTCACCGAGGTCCGCGACCCGACGCAGTGCCGCGCGCCCTACGAGCTCGTCAAGACGATGCGCGCGTCGATCTGCGTGCTCGGACCGCTGCTCGGCCGGCGCCACCGCGCCGAGGTGTCCTTCCCGGGCGGGTGCGTGATCGGCCCGCGCCCGATCGACCTCCACATGGCGGGCCTCGAGGCCCTCGGGGCCGAGCTTCGGCTCGAGGGCGGCTACATCCTCGCCGACGGGCACCGCATGTCGGGGCGGGAGGTCTACCTCGGGGGGGCCTACGGGCCGACGGTCACGGGCACGGCGAACGTGCTGATGGCCGCGGTGCTGACGCCCGGCACGACCGTGATCGAGTACGCCGCCTGCGAGCCGGAGGTGACCGACCTCGCCCGGTTCCTGTGCGCGATGGGCGCGCGGATCGAGGGGATCGGCTCCCCGCACCTCGTCGTGACCGGCGTCGATCGCCTGCGCGGCACGCGGTGGCGCGTGATCGCGGACCGGATCGAGGCGGGCACGTTCATGACGGCGGCCGCGATCACGCACGGCGACGTGACGATCCGGGGCGCCGACCTCGCGCAGATGACGGCCGTCGTCGCCGCCCTGCGGCGCATGGGCGTCGAGGTCGACCGGTGCCCCGAGGGCGTCCGGGTGCGCTCGCTCGACCGCATCCACCCGACGGACATCGTGACGATGCCCTACCCGGGGTTCCCGACGGACTTGCAGGCCCAGTTCATGGCGACGCTCTGCATCGCGGACGGGAACTCGTTCGTGACGGAGAAGATCTACCCCGAGCGGTTCATCCACGTCGCGGAGCTGCAGCGCATGCGGGCCCGGATACGGAAGGAGGGCCCGACCGCGATCGTCGAGGGGGTCGACTTCCTGTCCGGGGCGCCGGTCATGGCGTCCGACCTGCGCGCGTCCGCCGCCCTCGTGGTCGCCGGCCTCGCCGCCCACGGGACGACGACCGTCGACCGCGTCTACCACATCGACCGCGGCTACGAGCGCATCGAGGAGAAGCTCGAGGGCCTCGGCGCCCGCATCCGCCGCGTCTCCGACCGCGTCGCGGTCCCCGCCGACGCGGAAGCCTAGGTGCGCCGGCCAGCCGAGTCCGGCCAACCGACCGTTCGTCGGCGGCTACTCGGACCGTTCGTCCCGCGGAACGTCGGGCCCGCGGCCCTTCGTTCCGACCTGGCGACGACTCGGACCGTTCGTCCCGCGGCCTTTCGTTCCGACTTGGCGCGACTCGGAACGTCGGGCCCGCGG
>DATLLK010000118.1:0-4467 GCA_035537895.1 Planctomycetota bacterium | reverse complement strand
GCGCGGCGGGCGGGCGCACGGGGGGAGTCTACCGCCCGATCCCGGTTGGACCTCGGAGGCCGTTCCGCTAGGATCCGGCCCCTTCGGGGCGGGAGGCGTTACGCGATGAACAAGGCCGATCTCGTCGAGGCGATGTCCCGGCACATGGGTTCCACCAAGGCCGAGGCGGAGCGCGCGCTCGAGGCGTTCACGGGCTGTGTCGCCGTGGGCCTCAAGACGAAGGGGGAGGTTGCGATCCTCGGATTCGGGACGTTCCGCGTGAGCCGTCGCGCGGCCCGCCTCGGGCGCAACCCGAAGACGGGCGAACCGCTCCAGATCGCCGCCAGCAAGACCGTGGCCTTCCGCGCCGGCAAGGCGTTGAAGGACGCGCTCTAGGCCGAGTCGAGGATCTCGCCGCCGCAGAGGACCGCCTCGTCGCGATAGGCGACGAGGGCCTGGCCCGGCGCGGGCGCGAAGACCGGCTCGTCGACGTCCACCCGGCCGGTGCCGTCCGGGCCGATCGACAACGTGCCCGGCTGCGGGTCGTGCGCGTGCCGTACGCGTACCTCCACCCGGACCGGCTCGGGGTGCGCCTCGAGCGCGGGGTCGAGGTCCACCCAGTGGACGGGCCCGAAGCGGATGCGCCGCCGAAGGAGCGCCTCGCGCGGGCCGACGACGAGGCGGTTGCGTGCGACGTCGACCTCGGTCACGTGGAGCGGCGCGTCGGAGGCGACCCCGAGTCCCCGGCGCTGCCCCACCGTGAACGCGGCGGCGCCCCCGTGGCGTCCGAGGGTCGCGCCCGCTCCGTCGACGACGGGGCCCTCGCGCAGGAGCCCGGGCGCGCGCTCGGCGAGCACGGCCCGGTGGTCGCCGGTCGGGACGAAGCACAGCTCCTGGCTGTCGGGCTTGTCCGCGACGGGGAGCCCGAGGGCGCGCGCCTCGGCGCGCACGTCGCCCTTGCGGGCGTCCCCCAGCGGGAAGCGCGCCGCGGCGAGCTGGCGCTGATCGAGGCCGTAGAGCACGTAGGACTGGTCCTTCTTCGGGTCGGTCCCGCGCAGGAGGCGCACGCGGCCGTGCGCGCCCGGCGCCGTGCGCGCGTAATGGCCCGTCGCGACCGCCTCCGCGTTGAGGCCGTGGGCGACCTCGAGCAGGCGGCCGAACTTCACGTCCTGGTTGCACGCGATGCACGGGTTGGGCGTCCGGCCGGAGGCGTACGCGTCGACGAAGGCCCCGATCACGCGCCGCCCGAACGCCTCGGACACGTCGAGGACGTAGAAGGGGACGCCCAGCCGGGCCGCGACGGCGCGTGCGTCCCGCGCGTCGTCGATCCCGCAGCACGAGCGGGCGCGGGAGGCGGCCGCGGGGTCGGTCGACTCGACCCCCGTGCGGTAGTGGACGGCCACGACCTCGGCGCCCTCCCGGAGGAGGCGCGCCGCGGCGACCGCGCTGTCCACGCCGCCGGAGAGGGCCGTCAGGATCCGCACGCGTGAAGGGCTCCCTGGGCGCCCCGGTGGGGCCCGAGGGGGAGCGTAGCGCCTTCCCACCGGGATGGAGGATCCGGCCCCGGGAGTCCGGGTCCCGTGCCCACCGGGAGGGGCGCCCCTTCCCGCCCGCTCCGCGGTTCTCATTGGGGGCCGGGCCGGGGGAACCTAGACTTCCCGGTTTCGGAGGCCCCTCGTGCCCGGAACGCTCGTCGCCATCGTGCTCGCGCAGGACACGGCACCCACTCCGCCCGCGGGCGGGGACAGCTCGCCGGGGTTCCTGAGCTCGATGCCGCTGCTGATCGTCATCTTCGTCATCTTCTACTTCCTCATGATCCGGCCCCAGTCGAAGGAGCGCCGCAAGCGCGAGGAGCTGCTGAAGACGATCAAGAAGCACGACCAGGTCGTCACGACCGCGGGCATCCACGGGGAGGTCGTGTCGCTCTCGGAGGGCACGGTCAAGCTCGAGGTGGCCGACGGCGTGCGGATGGAGTTCGACCGCTCCGCGATCTGGCAGGTGCGCAAGGCCTCCTCGGAAGGCGCCCCGGAAGAGGCGCCCGTCGACGCCGGCCTGGCCGGGAAGGGCACGCGGGAGAAGGGCAAGGCGTGAAGCGCCTCCGCGACCTCCCCTCCGGCCTCCCGCTCGCGGTGCTCGCGGCCGCGTTCCTCGTGCTGCTGCCCACGCTCTTCGTGGCGTTGCTCTGCATCGCGGGCCCCGACGCCGCGGGCGGCGACGACGCCTCCATGCTGTCGGCGGCCCCGGCCACGGGCGCGTCGCGCATCGCGTCGCTCGCCGACACCGTCCGCCTCGAGGCCCTGGCGCCCACGCCGCGCGCGGACGCCCTGGCGCCGGCCGAGGGCGCGCGCCCGGCGCGCCAGCGCGCGCGCTCGAGCGCGCAGTCCTCGGCCTTCCCGTCCCCCGCCGACGCCTCGCGCCGGCAGTGACGCGTCCGCGGGCCGCGGGCTCGTCGCCCGCCGTGCCCGCGCACCTTGCGCGCGCGACCTGTCGCGCCGCGGTGGTCGTTGGGACGGACGCGTGAACCGAGGGAGCTGACGCCGTGAACGAGCCGAAGAAGTCGCTCTGGGGTCGTTGGGTGCTGATCGCGATCGTCGTCGGGTGCGCGATGTGGGCCTGGGCGGCCCACCGCACCGACGCCCGGCCCTGGGGCATGGCCCTCGGGCAGGACCTGCGCGGCGGCACCACGTTGCGGTTCAGCCTCGACCTCGAGGCCGCACGGCGCGTGAACAAGATCCCCGTCGAGCAGTCCGACGCCTCCGTCGTGGCCGACACGCTGAAGGTGATCGAGACGCGCGTCAACCGCTTCGGCCTGGCGGAGCTGAACCTCGCCCAGATCGGCGACGACAAGTTCGAGATCTCGATCCCGGCCGAGGTGGACGCCGACAGCATCAAGAAGGTCGTCCAGGCGCTGGGCGAGCTCGAGTTCCGCATCGAGGTCCTCCCCGCCTACGACGCGTTCCGCGGCGACCGCGGCGAGCGGCGCGAGCGCGACCAGGTCTGGACGGGCGCCACCGGGCCGGCCGTCGAGGGCGAGACGGCCGAGACGTTCGAGCCCAACGCGGCCGGGTTCGAGAAGTTCAAGGGGCGCGAGATCGAGCGGTGGAAGCAGGCGCGGGAGCGCGGGGAGGCCTACGTCCCCCTCGACGCGCGCTACCGCGTGGTCCCCCGCGAGGCCTCCGGCCGCACGGCGTCCACCGACTTCGCCGTGGTCGAGGAGCCCTCGGCGGCCGAGCAGCGCATGAGCGGCCAGATCCTCACCAACATCCGCGCCGGCGCGGACAGCCACGGCAACCCGCGGGGCGGCGTCCACTTCGACGTCAAGGGCGAGTACCAGAACGTCTTCCACGCCTGGACCGGCGCCAACGTCGGCCTGCCGATGGCGATCCTCTTGAACGGCGAGTTCCACAGCGCGCCGATCATCAACAGCCCGCTGAAGGACAGCGTGATCGTGTCGCTCGGCGGCGGCTCGTTCATGGCGTCGCCCGAGCAGGACCAGCGCCTCGCCGACGAGCAGAAGCAGCTCGTCGCGGTGCTCCAGTCCGGCGCGCTCAAGGTCCAGCCCGTCGTCGAGTCCGAGAACACGGTCGGCGCGACGCTCGCCGGGCAGGCCGTCCAGCGCGGCCTGTGGTCGACGCTGATCGCCTTCGCGCTCGTCCTCGCCTTCATGCTGATCTACTACCTCGTGGCGGGCGCCTTCGCCGACCTGGCGCTCGTGCTGAACCTCGTGCTGCTCATCGGCGCGATGGCCTTCCTCGAGGCGACGCTCACGCTGCCGGGCATCGCCGGCATCGTGCTGACGCTCGGCATGGCGGTCGACGCGAACATCCTCGTGTTCGAGCGCATCCGCGAGGAGCAGGCCCGCGGGCGCCCGGTCGCGCGCGCGGTCGCCGAGGGCTTCGACCGCGCCTTCACGACGATCGTGGACTCCAACGTCACGACGCTGTTCACGGCGGCGTTCCTCTACGCCTACGGCACCGGCGCCATCAAGGGCTTCGCGGTGACGCTGGCGCTCGGCCTCCTGGCGTCGATGTTCACGGCCGTCTTCGTGACGCGCACGTTCTTCGAGACCTGGCTCGCGTCGGGCCGGGTGTCGAAGGTGAGGATGCTGGGCCAGGCCCGCCCCCCCACGATCGGCTGGATGCGCCTGCGCAAGGTGTTCATCCCCGTGAGCGTGGCGCTGATGGTCCTCTCGTTCGTGGCGTTCGTCGCGAGCAAGGACGAGACCGTCTACGACATCGACTTCACGGGCGGCATGAAGGTGCAGGCCCGCTTCTCCGCCCCCACGACCGTGGACCAGGTGAAGGACGCCCTCGACGAGGGCGCGAAGGACGTCCGCATCCCGAAGCCGGACGCGCTCCCGGGGTCGGGCGAGACCGCGGTGGTCCGCGCGGGTCCGTACGCCCGGGCCGAGGCCGTCTCGGTCGGCGTGGGCGACCTCCAGGTGGAGGTCCGCCACCCTCTGGCCGTCAGCGGCGACGTGACGGGCGG
>DATLLK010000117.1:0-3262 GCA_035537895.1 Planctomycetota bacterium | reverse complement strand
GGACGTCCTCACCCGCACCCGGATCTACGAGCACGTCTGGGAGCACGACTACGACGGCCTCTCCAACGTCCTCGAGGTCTACGTCCGCTACCTGCGCATGAAGCTCGAGGAGCGGGGGCCGCGCCTCCTGCACACGGTCCGGGGCCGCGGCTACGTGCTCCGGCGCGAGGCGGAGCGCGACGCATGACCCTGCGCTCGCGCCTCGCCGCGCTGGTCGTCGTGCTGCTCGCGGTCGTCCTCACCGTGGTGAGCGTCGTCCTCGTGCGCCTCGACGCCCGGGACACGGAGCGCCGACTGGGCGAGCGGGCGCTCGACCGGGCCCGCGTGGTCGGCCGCCTCGAGCCGGCGCGCGACGAAACCCGCTTCACCGCGCCGCCGCCGGACGACGCCGCGCGCGTGGATTCGTTCCCCCTCGCGGCCGAGCCCGACGGCGCCCGGCTCACGGCCTTTCGCTTCGGATTGCGCGCATCGACGGAGGCGACCCCGGGCGAGAACGGCGTCGTCCGAGCCGAAGCCACGAATGGGACGGGTCCGCCGCCCATCGAGGCGAAGCGGGCGATGGGCCACCTGCCCGCGGCGGGTGCCCGACCCGACGAGCGCACGTTCGTCGAGGTCGTCGATGGCACGGAGTGGCAGGTCGCGGTCGTCGCGGCCGTCACCGTCCCGCCGCCGCCGGACGGTCGCCGCGGGCGCCGCGGTCCGTCGCCCGACGGGCCGCCCCCGCCGCGGCGGCCGCCGCCTCCGCCCCCGGGGCCTGAGGTGATCGTCGCCTACCTCGAGACGGCGCCCGAGCGCGCGGCGCACGACGCGTTCGTCCTGCGGACCGCGCTCACCTGCCTCGCCGCCCTTGGCGTGGGCGGCCTGCTCGCCTGGATCGTCGCCGGCCGCGCGCTCAAGCCCGTCGGCGCGCTCGCGGCGGCCGCCGCGCGGATCGGCGGCGCTCGCGAGCGCCTTCCCGAGCCGGCGACGCGCGACGAGGTCGCGCGGCTCGCGTCGCTCCTGAACGGGATGCTCGGCCGGCTCGACGCGGCCTCCGAGCGGGAGCGGGCGTTCCTCGCGACGGCGTCGCACGAACTGCGGCGGCCGCTGTCGGCGCTGCTCGGGGAACTCGAGCTCGCGGGCGCGCCGGGCCGCGACGCGGCGGCCTTGCGCGAGTCGGTCCGGCTGGCCCACGGCGACGCGCGCGCGATGGCGCGCCTCGTCGAGGACCTGCTCCACCACGCGCGGGCCCGCGCCGGGACGCTGCGGCTCGCGCCGGGACCGGCCGACCTGCGCGAGGTCGTCGACGACGCCGTCGAGCGCAGCCGCCGCGCGCTCGGCGGCGCCCTGCGCGCCGAGACCCGCGACGTCCCCTCGGCGACGGTCGAGGTCGACGTCGACGCGCTGCGGCGCGTCGTCGAGAACCTCGTCGTGAACGCCGCGACGCACGGCGGCTCCGACGTGACCGTCCGCGTACGTGGCCGCGTGGACGGGCCGGACGTGGAGGTCGCGGTGGAGGACGACGGGGCGGGGATCCCCCCCGACGAGATCCCGCGACTGTTCGAGCCGTTCGGCCGGGGCGACCGCGCCCGCGCCATGCCCGGCTTCGGCCTCGGCCTCGCGATCGTGCGCGATCTCGTCGAGGCGCACGGCGGGCGCGTCGAGGTCACGTCGCCCGCCCGCGAGGGCGCGGCGCGGCCCGGGGCGCGGTTCACCGTGCGCCTGCCGAGGGCCCGCCCCGACCCGGGCACGCCCCCGTCCTGACCGGACGCGCCTCCGGGTACCGTGTCCCGTCGATGAGCGCGAAGCCGTCGTTCCACCTGGCCGTCGTCCAAGCGATCGCGCGCGCCCTCCTGTGGTCCCAGTACCGGCGGATCGAGGTCGAGGGCGCCGAGCGCGTGCCCGTCGAGGGGCCGGTCCTCCTCGTCGCGAACCACTTCTCGGCCGTCGCCGACAGCATGGCGCTCCTGCGCGCGAGCCCGCGCGTGCCCTCGTTCCTCGCGAAGGCGCCTCTGTTCAAGTCGCGCCTCCTGCGTCCCTTCCTCGAGGCGACCGGGGCCGTGCCCGTCTTTCGTCCGCAGGACGCGGCCGAGAACGAGGGCCGCGGCGCGCGCGCCAACATCGAGATGTTCCGCACGTGCCGTGAGCGTCTCGAGGCCGGCGCGTGCCTCGCGATCTTCCCGGAGGGCGTGAGCCAGCCGCAGCCGCGCCTGATGCCGCTGCGCACGGGGGCGGCCCGCATCCTGACCGACACGCCGGCGAGCGTGGACGTCGTGCCCGTGGGCCTCGTGTGGGAGCACCCCACGCCACCGCGTCGCGGCACGCTGCTCGTCCGCTTCGGGCCGCCGATCCGCGTGCGGGGCACGGAGGGCTACGCCTCCCGCCGTGCCGCGATCGAGGGCGTCACCCGCGCGATCGAGGGCGCGCTGCACCACCTGCTCGCGGAGGCCACATCCCAGGGAGAGCTCACGGCGCTGCGGGCCCTGCGGGCCGTGTGGGACCAGGGCGCCGGGCGACCGCCCCCCGCGACGCTCGTCGAGCGGCACGCTCGGGACCGGACGTTCGCGCACGCCCTCGCCGACCTGCGCCAGCGGGCCCCGGCCGACGTGGACGCGGTGCGCGCGGAGGCGGACGCCTATCTGCGATCGCTCGAGCTGGCCGGCCTCTCCGCCGAGGCGGTCGAGACCCACTACGACACGGGGGCCGTCCTTCGGTTCCTCGTGGGGAGCGCGCTCCCGCTCCTCCTGCTCGAGCCGCTGACGATCGTGGCCGCCGTCGCCACGTGGCCGATCCGCCGCGGTGGCGACCTCCTCGCGCTCCGCGTCTTCGGCGGCGCCGAGGACGTCCGCGCGCTGTGCCGGATGCTCGGGATCGGGCTGCTCCTCGTGATCGCGACGCTCGGGGGCGCCCTCGTCGCGGGGTTGCTCGCGGGCGGGGTCGCGGCGCTCGCCGTCGGGGTCGCGCTTCCGCTGCTGCTCGTGTTCCACGTTTCGTGGCGCGAGCGGCGCCTCGCGATCCTCGCGCGGGGCCGGGCGTTCCTCCTGCTTGCGGGCAGCCCGCTCCGCACGGCGCTGCGCCGCCAGCGCCAGGCACTGCTCGACCGCGTCCGTTCCCTCTCGCCGCGCCGCGCGCAGGGCTGACCGCGGTATCCTCCGCCGCCGTGGGCACGCCCGTGGACGACACCGCCCGACTGCTCGAGCGCATGAACGCGGGCGACCCGCAGGCCGCCGAGGCGCTCTTCGGCATCCTCTACGAGGACCTGCGCCGCATCGCCTCGAGCCTT
>DATLLK010000116.1:0-2194 GCA_035537895.1 Planctomycetota bacterium | reverse complement strand
CGTTGACGCGGTCGAGCAGGCGCAACGGGCTCCCGCCGGGCCGCCTCGCCGCCGACCGATCTGCGGACGCGTTCCTGCACGCGCTCTATCTCGCGCGCACGGGCGAGGTCGGGCACACGCAGAAGCCCGGCCGGTGGGCCTCGGCGGCCGGCGCGGCGAGCGGGATGCGCTCGGGCATCTCGCAGCACCCGGATCCCGTCGGCAGCCACTACTTCACGATCCTGCACCGCATGATCCTCTTCCAGCGCGAGACGACGGACTTCGGCTTCGGCAGCGTCAACGGCAACGCCGTGCTCGACGGATCGGCGGGCGGCCGCGACTTCCCGTGGAGCGAGGTCGGCGAGTGCGTCCCGGGCCCGTTCGCCGAAGGGATCCCCCTCGTCGCGCGCGACGAGATCCCGCGGCCGCACGCCGACAAGGTCCGCGTGGGCCGTGGAGGGGTGATCGGCGGCTTCCCCATCACGATCCGCGTCGGACGCAAGGCCGACAACGCGATCCCGACGGTCGAGGGAGGCCTCGTGCTGGTCACGAAGGCGTCGGGCCGCGCGCTCCAGGAGATCCACGCGAGCCTGCGCCTGCTGGCCGACGCGTGGTGCACCGCAAAGCGCCAGGCCCTCCGCGACGACGCCCCCGCGGACGCCGCCGCGGCCGCGGACGCCGCGCGAACGAAGTTCCTCGACCGCGTCCGCGCGATGCGCGGCGAGGAGATGCCCGTGCGGATCTCCTGGCCGGGCAATCCCTGCGCGGTCGTGGGCTCCGACCGCGGCAACGCGCAGGCGATCGCCCTGCTCGCAGAGAGTCCCCTCGAGCCGGAGTCGAACTACCTCTGGTGGGCCCTCTGGACCGACCGGGTGGCCCGTACGACCGACTCCCCGGGCGGCCGTGCGCTCCGCATGGTCGAGGTCTTCACGACGGGCCCCGCGGGTCCTGGCTCACGCTGAACGACGTGCCGCGCCTCGGCCGTCCGGGACCTGCCGCCGCGGGCCAGGCTCAGTACGGGATGTGACCCGACGCCCACGCCAGCATGCCGGTGACGTAGACGAGGAGCAGTGCGAGAGCGCCGAGCACGACGCCGAGGCCGGCGACGCCCAACCGCCGCGCGTCCCGCTTCCACAGCGCGACGACACAGGCCGTGAGCGCCCAGAACGTCACGCTCAGTCCCATCACGCCCGCCGGGAGGATGAGGAACCCACCCGAGTCCCAGAGCACGCTGAGCCCGAGTCCGAGGGCCGCGAGCACGACCACGAAGATGCCGAGCGCGAGAGGAGGTCCCTGTGCGGGCCGGAAGAGGAGCCTCCCCTCGGCGTCGTCCGAGCCGCAGACGTCGCGAGGAGGGGCCACGGAGGGAGTGTAGACGCCACCGTGCACGCGCGGGAAGGAGGCCCTGCGGGCTCGGGCACGGGAGGGTACCGTGGGCGCCGTGCGCACGCCGCGCCTCGAGCTCCGCCCCTGGCGCGTGGAGGACGCGCCGACCTTCCATCGGATCTGGGGCGACCCCGACGTCATCTTCTGGGGACCGGCGAAGGACGTGGACGAGAGCGCCGCGATGCTGCGTCGGGTCCTGGCCCGCTGCGAAGGCCATCCGCCGCCCGTCGGCTGGCACGCGATCCTCGAGGGCGACGGCGGCGAGCCGGTCGGGAACGTCGTGCTCCAGCCGGCGCCCTTCTCGCCCGGCGACCTGGAGGTCGGCTGGCACCTGCGACGCGACCGGTGGGGTCGGGGCTATGCGACGGAGGCCGCGCGCGCGCTGATGGAGAGTGCCTTCGCGAGGCTCCCCGTCACGCGGCTCGTGTGCGCGATCCTGCCCGCGAACCACCGCTCGCAGGAGGTCGCGCGCCGACTCGGATTCGAGCTCCACGCGCGCGACGTGCTCCACGGCGGCCTCCCCCACGAGGTCTGGGTCGATCACCGGCCCGTACCCGTCGGCTGAGGTCCCACGATCGCGGCTCCCGCGTGCGTTGGCGGTCGACCTGTGATCCACTGCTGCGACTCCCACGGGGCGCGAGATGTCCACCGGGCCCGCGACGATCGAGCTCGAGCGCTACCAGGAGCAGCTCTGGCAGGTGCGCGTCGACGTGGCGGGTCGCCCTTGCCGGTTCCTCTTCGACGTCGGCGCGGGGATCACGTCCCTCGACGCCCGGGTCGCCGACGAGCTCGGGTTGCGGGAGGTCGGACGCGTCGCGGCGTTCCGGAT
>DATLLK010000115.1:0-6489 GCA_035537895.1 Planctomycetota bacterium | reverse complement strand
GCTCCCAGGATCTCCACCACGCCTTCGCGGCCATCCCGGGTCGTCGCGCGCACGCTGACGTCCGGTTCCGCCAGCGCGGCCTCGAGGCGGCATCGCCCCTCGACGTCCGTCAGGCCCTCTGCACGGCCATTGACGTGACGCACGTAGATCGCGGCGCCGACCTCGGGCTCCCGTGTGCCCTCCCGCAGGACGTCGATCTCCAGCGGTCGCGCGGCGGCGAGGCGCAGGACGAGTGGCGACTTCGTGCTGCCCTTGGCGAGCCCGTTCGCCCACTCGGCCTCGGACAGGTACCCCTCGCACCCGGCGAGCACGCGAGCCCACGTCCCATGAATGGCGCCGAGGTCCGCGATGCCCTCCGCGTCCGTCGTCGCGGCCTGGCCCCAGCCGAGCATGATCTCGCGCACGACGGCGCCGGACAGCGGCCGCCGGGTCGCGGCGTCCTCGACCCGCACGCGAAGTCGGATCCCCCGCATCATCCGCAGCGGGACGGGACGCTCGGCGGGAACGTCGAACTCCGCCGCGTCCCCATGCCAGTCCGAGTGACGGCACCGGGCACGGTAGGCGCCCCGATCGAGGCGCAGGGAGAGCGCCCCGCTCTCGTCCGTGGACCCGGTCGCGAGCACCGCCGCCGTCTCCGGCTCGGAGTCCGCGGCGACGACCTCCACGACGACGCCGGGAACCGGCCGCCCGGCCGGGTCCGTCGACACGAGAGAGACCGCGAGTTGCCCGGCTTCCCCGGATGCAACGGCGGGAGGGGCCGACAGTCCCGTGCCCGGCTCGCGCACGGGCGCCTCGTCGGCGCCCACCCCGATCGAGGGCGGCGCCGTCCCCGTCACGGACGCCGGCGAACGCTCCGCCCATGGACGCAGGGAGGGACCCGCCGCGAGCAGCACCGTCGCGGCGATCGCGACAGCCAGGAGGAAGAGGCCCCACCGTGTCCCGGAGGACGTCACGTCGTCCCCCCGCCGAACGCCTCGTGGAAGGAGATCGGTCCCTCCGGTCGACGGCCTCCGAGCACCTTGACCATGAAGTGATCCGCCGGCTGTCCCGCGGGCGCGTTCTCCGGGGAGAGCTGAAACCCGAAGCGGGTGTAGTAGTTCGGATCGCCCACGAGGATGCAGCCGTCGGCGCCCTGAGCGGTCAACGCCTCGAGCCCGGAGCGGATGAGCTTCGAGCCGATTCCCCGGCCCTGGTGAGCGGGCAGGACGGCCACGGGGCCGAGTGCGTACCACCGCTCTTTGCCACCCGACGCGCGCGCGGGCGAGAACGCGACCTGACCCACGACCACACCGTCCCGCTCGGCGACGAGCGACAGGACCAGCGCATCCGCCTTGCGGAGCGCCACGAGCAGCTCGGCCTCGTCCCCCTCGGCGTACGGCTTGCCTGCGAACGCGGACGTGATCAGGTCGCCCAGGACGGCGTGATCCTCGGGACGCTCGGGGCGAAGGAGGACGTCGGTCCGCATCGTGCGGCACGACTCCCGGCGGCCGCGCGGCGGAGGATACAGCGCCGGTCTCTCGACCGTCGGCGCGAGGGTGGCCGCCCCGCCATCACGCGCGGTCGCGCATCTCCGACGCGCCGGACTGGAGCGCGCAGTGCGCGCAGCAGAACATGCGCTGGTCCTTCTCCATCCCGTGCCCGATGATCCGGCAGTCGCAGTGCGCGCAGACCGGCGCCCACGCGGCGATCGCGCACTCGAAGCAGTCGTAGACGTGCCGCTCGTCGTTCCGGACGATCTCGAACGCCTTGTCGTACACGTTGCCGCACGTCTCGCAGGGGCCGAGGCTGGTGCGCGGCGCCGCGCGCGCGACGGTGGGCGAGGTTTCGGTCTGCGTCTTCGGGGTGGACGGGGTCATCGCGAGCCTCCGGGGGGGGATCGACGGCAGCCCTTAGATGCCCGGCGACCGGGGCGCGGGACCGCCCCTCGGGGCTCCACCCTTCCGACTCGACCAGCCCGTGACTTCGAGCCGCACCCCAGAGCCACCCTTCATCGGTCGCGATTCGGCGGCCCGTACGTGTAGATCCACTGGTGCTCGGCGATCGCGCCGAACGGGGTTCCCCGGTACCGATCGAGGAACGCCTTGCGAGCGGCCACGAGGGTGGCCCCGGCTGCGGGATCCTGGAGGGCGATCGGGGGTCCCTGGCTTGCGCGGGGGACTTCGCCATCGCCGAAGGCGAATGAGGTGGGTTCGAGGACACGCCCATCACTCGCCGCGGACCAGGCGTCGGCGGGAAGCGCCCGGCTCGCCAAGATGAACTCGCCCACGCTGAAGCGCATCGAGTCGAGTGCGTGAAGCAAGAGTTCCACGTCTGCCTGGAGACGACGGTCGACCGGATCATCGGGCACGCCCAGCCCCGCGACTTCGCCGTCCATCATCTCGCGCACACGCCCCATCTGCACCATGCCCGCGCGGGCCTTGACGACGGCGTGGTCCCGTTCGGCCGGGGACTCAAGGCGCCAGGTGCAGATGCCTTCGAGCGCGTAGTCGAGTGGGACCCAACGGTCAGCCCATCTCGGCACCGTCACGCTGCACAGGGGCGGCCTCGAGGTCGAGAGCAACGTCCAGGCCCGCATCAGCGCCCGGGCCCGGGGCCGCGACGCCACGTCAGCGAAGATCGCATCGCGTGCGCGCAGGTCGGGACCGAGTTCGTCGCATCGAGCTGCGATGTACGGCGGCCTCTTGGCACCGCCCCGCGTGCCCGCCCATCGCCAGAGGACGTAGGCCCCGCCGGAGACCCCTGCCGCACGCATGAGTCCATACGGACCGAAATTGGATGGAATGGGAAGACCCAGTGCCGTCGGCATGAGGTCCTGAATCAGCGACCGGTCCATGGGAGCGGGAGGTGTCGATGCGCGCATCTTCTCGATCCACGCCATGGACGCCGCGTGCTTCCTCTCGGGGCCCGGCGGCGGACCCAGCGCACGCCGCCATGCTCGGAAGCCCTCCGGATCCGTGGCCAGGTCCGGCGGGCGAACGTGCTGCTTCGCCCAGCGGTGGAACGTGGCGTCGTCCGCCTCGGGTCCGGGAGGGGTGTAGCGTTTCTGCGCGAGCCGGCGCAACTCTTCCTCGGCGGGATCGGACCCGCTCAGGTCTTCGAACCGCCATCCCCCGCCGAAAGTCCAGGGGATCAGCGGGTACGCCGTGTCGCCGCTGTGCCAAGGCGTTTCGGGATCGTCAGGCTCGAACGGGCTGACGCCGACCTCGGGGAAGGCGCGGACGGCGCCGATGCCCGGGACCACGGCGAATAGGGACTTCACCGGTCGCTCGAACGCGGCCTCCGGACCGATCACGCACAGCGTGCGGCCAGCCGCGCGGAGCTCCGCGATGAACCCCTCCAGGTCCACGGCGTCCTCGAAGCGCTCGTGCGCGACGTAGACGACGAGGGTGGCCTTCGAGCCGGCGATGGTCTTGCGCAGGCGTCCGAGCGTGTCGGGCCCCCCCGCGACGGCACGGGCGAGGGTCGCCATGACCGCCGTCCCGACGGCGTCGGCGTTCGCGACGGGTTCCGGGAGCGGGGCCCCGAGGGCACCGACCTGCCACGACGCGGCCTTCGACACGGCGCCAGCTAGGGCGCGAGCGAGGTCCGGCGACGCCTTTCGTGTCTCGTCGGTCACAT
Source organism: Planctomycetota bacterium (assembly GCA_035537895.1). Taxonomy (GTDB): domain Bacteria; phylum Planctomycetota; class PLA2; order PLA2; family JAEUHO01; genus DATLLK01. The sequence continues at coordinate 2,871 of DATLLK010000115.1, read as the reverse complement.
CCAGGACGACCGCGACCGAGGTCACGCGTCCCTTCGACTCGACGCGCGTGAAGCAGGCCCCGACCGCGTCCGCGAGATCCTTCGCCCCGCGGACGACGACGGCTGACGCCAAAGGCGCCGCGGGCGCCATCGGCGTGGCCGGTGCGTCCGCGGCCCTTCCGTCGCGTGCAGCGGCCGCGAGCGCCACGAGGCAGGCCGCCCAGAGTCGGGTGCGCATGGTGCTTCTCCCGGGGCCGGCACGATTGTGCGCCCGGACGGGGCGCATCTCAACACGGCTGGCCGCGGGCGGCGCCGGGGTCGCCGGGTCCGGGACGAGCGCGTCAGAACCGGACCTGGTCGTCGTCCCAGCAGGCGACCTCGATCTCGTAGCCGGTCGGGTGCTCGACGTACCAGGCGGTCGAGTGCGGCCAGCGGTGGGGACCGATCGTCGCGCGGACCTTCTCGCGGCGCATCGTCTCCTCCCACGCGGCGCGGTCGGTGATGCGGAGGCCGAAGTGCGCGGGCCCGTGGTGGCCGTGGACCTCGGGATCGGGCGTCCCGCGCTCGGGGTGCTCGTAGAGGCAGAGGAGCGCGTCGCCGCTCTTGAGGATGGACCAGGGACGGCCGTCGTACATGCCGCCCTCGACCTTCGTGAAGCCGAAGACGCGGCCGTACCAGGCCTCGGACGCCGCGAGGTTCGCGACCGACATGTTCAGGTGGTCCACGTGCTTGACGACCATGGAGGTCTCCCGTCGGTGGTTAAAAAGAAAGTGATCGCTTGTTATTTATCCTCGACCGCGAGAGTTCGTCAAGCGCTGCCTTGCCAAATACCGGCCACCGGGTACGATCCGGCCATGCCCCCGGACGCCGCCGCCTCCCCCGCGCAGGATCGGATCCTCCACGTCCTGAAGACCCGGGGCCCACAGGGCGCCCAGGCCCTCGCCCGGCGGCTGGGTGTCACGGCGACGGCCGTCCGCCAGCACCTGGAACGGCTCCTCGACGAGGATCTGGTCGCCTTCGAGGACGTCACGGGCCAGGTGGGACGGCCGAAGCGGGTATGGCGGCTCGCGCCCCGGTCGGACGCGCGGTTCCCCGACTCCCATGCGGAGCTGGCCGTCGGCGTGATCGAGGCGGCGCGAGCCGCCTTCGGGCCGGGCGGCCTCGAGCGCCTCGTGGCCGCACGCACCGCCCGGCAGGTCGAGACCTATGCCGAGCGCATGCCTCCGTCGAAGGCGTCGCTCGAGCGGCGGGTGGCCGCGCTCGCGCGGATCCGCGCCGCGGAGGGCTACATGGCCGTCTCGAGCCGCGACCCCGACGGGGGCTTCCATCTCGTCGAGGACCACTGCCCCATCCGCGCGGCGGCGACCTCCTGCCTCGGTCTCTGTGCGGGGGAACTGCGCCTTTTCGAGCAGGTCCTCGGGCCGGGCGTCGCGGTCGAGCGCGTGGAGCACGTCCTCGCGGGCGGGAGCCGCTGCGCGTACCGGATCTCCCCCACCGGGAAGGCACCGGCCCGCCGGACGTGAGCACGGCCCCCCTTCGCGCGCGGCGAGGGTGTCGGCGTCAGCGCAGGGAGGGTTCGCCGCGCGCGAGCGGCGCCTTGACGATCCGCGTCGAGAGGCCCGCGGCGACGAAGGCGAGGCCGACCACGACGTGGATGACGTGGTCCACCGTGCCCAGCTCGAACTGTCCCGGCATCGCGGGCCACAGGAGGTCGTCGCTGCCACGGTGACCGACGTCGGAGTGCCCCGGACGGCCCAGCGCGAAGCCAAGGACGCCGAGCAGCGTGTACACGGCCCCGAAGGCGAGGCAAAAGGCCCGCGCGCCCGCACGGGTCCCCTTCACGCCGAACGCCAGGGCGATCGCCCCCGACACGAGGTGCACGACGTTGTGGACGACGCCCAGGTTCGCGCCGAGGAGCCCCGGCGAGAGGAAGCCCACGACGCCCACGACGAGGAGCGCGATCCCCAGCCACGTCGCCGCCATCTTCGCCATGTTCCGGCCTCCGTCAGGTGGCGCCCGGGTTCGCCGGGATCGGGCCCTCGGGCGCCGGGATCGGGCCCTCGGGCAGGACGACGGCGCGGGCGCTCTCGTCGAGCGTCGCCGGCGCAAGGTCGCGGTTCGCGGGCCCGTTCACCACGCGCCCCAGTTCGTCGAACCGCGAGCCGTGGCACGGGCAGTCCCAGGACGACTCGACGCCGTTCCAGTGCACGACGCACCCGAGGTGCGGGCAGACGGCGGAGCAGGCGTGGAGCCCCCCTTCGAGGTCGCGGTAGACCGCGAGCCGCCGAAGGCCGCGCACGAGGATGGCGCCGGCGCCGCGCGCGAGGTCATCGAGGGAGGCCACGTCGCCCTTGCGCAGCCAGTCGGCATACCGCCCCGCGACGTTCGCGTTCTCGCGGGCGTAGACGCCGGACGCGCCGAGGGTCACGCGACCCGGGTCGTAGAGCCGCTCCCACGGATTCTCGCGCCCGACGAGGAGGTCGGTCAGGAGGACCCCGGCGATCGTCCCGTGCGTCATGCCGTTGCCCGAGTCCCCCGTCGCCACGTAGACGGGGTGGTTCGAGCCGGGATCGAGGCCGATGTGGGCGAGGGCGTCGACGGGCTCGAGGATCTGCCCGGACCAACGGTGGAGGGCCGGCCCCGCCACCGGGAAGCGCTCGCGGGTCCACGCCTCGAGCGCGTCGTAGTGGCCCTCCGCGTCGGCGTCCTGGCCCGTCTTGTGGTCCTCGCCGCCCACGACGAGGAGGTCGTGTCCCGGACTCCGGCCGGTCGCCTCGCCGCGCACGATGCGCACGTAGTGGTACGGATCGGGACGGGCGTGCCCGCCGCCGGTGTCCCACAGCAGCAGGGGATGGACGCTGCCGCGCGGGATCGGCAGGACGACCACGTAGG
>DATLLK010000114.1:0-2164 GCA_035537895.1 Planctomycetota bacterium | reverse complement strand
CGCCGCCTCGACGTTGGGCGCGAGGTCGTCGAAGAAGAGGATCCGCTCGGGCGTGTGCCCCGTCTCGCGCTCGACGACGCGGTAGATCGCGGGGTCGGGCTTCACGAGGCCGAGCAGGTGGCTCGCGAAGCGGCGGCGCGCCCGGAGCACGGTCGGGAACTCGGCGACGCCGGACTCGGGCGCGAGCCGCGACCAGTGGTCCTCCGTCGTGTTCGAGAGGATCGCGGTCTCGACGGCCGCGGCGTCCAGCGCGTCGAAGACCCGGCCGACGCCGTCGTACTCCCCGCGCAGCCACACGTGTCCGATCCGCCGCACGTCGTCCGGGGCGTAGCGGGAACCGGACGCCGCGGCCACGCGCTCGTAGTACTCGCTCGCCCGGACGGAGCCGTCCGCCCGCCGGGCCAGATCTCCCAGCAGGGCGCGGAACGCCCGGTCCGTCGGCGGCTCGCCCGAGAGCCCCGCGAGGCGATGGGCGTCCTCCCATCCCGCCGCGAGGCGCACGATTACCCCGCCCAGGTCGAACACGACGAGATCGAAGCGGCGCACGGGAAGCCTCCGAGGCGGGTTTGCAGAAGGGGGAGCAGACCCCGCGCGCGCCCGGACGCCCACGAAATCCCGCACGGGAGCGACTGCCTACCAGCCGGCGGCCTGGCCGTCCTTGCGGCTCTCCGACGCGCCGAAGTAGACGCCGTCCTTGCGAAGGATCGCCTGGTAGCCGCCGAATGACTCGTAGGAGGCGATCCGCACGTCGTGGCCGCGCTCGTCGAGCGCGCGGACGACCTCGGGCGAGAAGCCACTCTCGACCTCGAGGTACCCGCCGTCGCTCGCGCGCTCCCCCGTCGGCTCCGAGGAGCCGGCGTGGTGCCAGCGCGGGGCGTCCCCGGCCTCCTGCAGGTTCATCCCGAAGTCCACGAGGTTCACGACGACCTGCACGTGCCCCTGCGGCTGCATGTCGCCGCCCATCACGCCGAAGGCGGTGACGGGCTCGCCGTCCTTCGTCAGGAACGCGGGGATGATCGTCTGGAAGGGACGCTTCCCGGGCGCGTAGACGTTGGCGTCGCCCTCCGTCAGGGAGAACAGCTCGCCGCGGTTCTGGAGGATGAAGCCGAGTCCCGGCGGCGCCATGCCGGAACCCATCCCGCGGTAGTTCGACTGGATCAGAGAGACCATCATCCCGTCCGCGTCGGCCGTCGCGAGGTAGATCGTGTCGCCCTCGAGCGCCGGGTTGCCCGCCGCGACCTCCTTCATCGCCCGGTCCATCCGGATCATCGTGCGGCGCTCGGCCGCGTACTCCTTCGAGAGGAGCGACGCGACGGGCACGGACGCGCAGGCGGGGTCGGCGCAGAACTTCGCGCGGTCCTCGAACGCGAGCTTCTTCGCCTCGACCATCACGTGGACCGCGTCGACCGAGCCGAACCCCATGGCCTTCAGGTCGTAGCCCTCGAGGATCGCGAGCATCTGGAGCGCGGCGATCCCCTGGGAGTTCGGCGGCATCTCCCAGACGTCGTAGCCGCGGTACCCCACGCGGACGGGCTCCACCCACTCGCCGTGGTGCGCGGCCATGTCCTCGAAGTCGAGGAACCCTCCTTGCCCCTTCACGTGGTCGGCGATCGCGCGCGCGAGGTCCCCTTCGTAGAAGTCCTTCCGACCCGTCCCGGCGATGCGCTCGAGCGTCCGCGCGAGGTTCGGGTTCTTCCAGATCTCCCCCTTCTTCGGCGCGCGGCCCTCGATCGTGAACTGCGCCGTGACGTGGGGGAACTCCGCGAGGACCGGGATGTTCTTCGCCCAGTGGCTCGCGATCACCTCCGAGACGGGGAAGCCCTCGCGTGCGTAACGGATCGCGGGCGCGAGATCCTCGGCGAGCGACAGCTTCCCGAAGCGCGCGTGGATCTCGACCCAGGCGTCCACCGTCCCGGGCACGGAGACGGGAAGCGGGCCCCTTCGAGGGATTTTCGTCAGGCCGCGCTCCTTCCAGTGGGCGAACGTCAGCCCCTTCGGGGACCGACCCGACCCGTTGAAGCCGTGGAGGCGCTTCGTCTTGGGGTCCCAGACGATCGCGAAGAGGTCGCCCCCGACCCCGCAGCCCGTCGGTTCCATCAACCCGAGCGCCGCGTTGGCCGCGATGGCGGCGTCGACCGCCGACCCGCCCCGCTGGAGGACGTCG
>DATLLK010000113.1:0-2739 GCA_035537895.1 Planctomycetota bacterium | reverse complement strand
CCGGCTCGAGCGCGCGGCGCGCGATGTCCGTGCGGTGCTGCTCCCCCTCCCACGAGATCGCCCCGACCCCCTTGTAGGCGCGGTCGCGCGCGTCGGCGAAGTCGCGTCCGAGCGCCGTGACCGTGAGGACGCGCCCGCCGGCCGTCAGGAGCGCGCCGTCCTTCCTCCGCGTGCTCGCGTGGTAGACGGTCACGTCCTCCATCCGCCCGGCCTCGTCGAGGCCCAGGATCGGCCGCCCCGCCTTGTAGGCCTCGGGATAGCCCTCGCTCGCCATGACGACGCCCACGACGGGTCGCGGGTCGACCTCCAGGGCCTCCACGGCGTCGAGCTTCCCGTTCGCGGCGGCGAGCAGCACCGCGCCGAGGTCGCCGGTCAGCCGCGGCAGGATCACCTGCGTCTCCGGGTCGCCGAAGCGGCAGTTCCACTCGAGCACGCGCGGTCCGCCCCGGGTCAGCATCAGGCCCGCGTAGAGGACCCCGCGGTACTCGATCCCCTCGCGCTTCAAGGCATGGAGGACCGGCACGAGGATCGTGCGCACCACCACGTCGAGGATCTTGTCGGTGAGCACGGGCGCGGGGCTGTACGCCCCCATCCCGCCGGTGTTGGGCCCCTGGTCGCCGTCCTTCAACCGCTTGTGGTCCTGCGCGCTCGGGCACAGGAGCAGCGTGTCGCCGTCCGTGATCGCGTGGACGGAGACCTCCTCGCCGCGCAGGAACTCCTCGATGACGATCCTCGCGCCGGCGTCCCCGAACTTCTTCGCGTCCATCGAGTCGGCGACGGCGGCGAAGGCCTCCTGCCGCGCGTAGCAGACCGCCACGCCCTTGCCGCCCGCCAGCCCGTCCGCCTTGACGACGAGCGGCCAGCTCTCGCACTCGGCGAGGTAGGCGCGCGCCTCGCTCGCGGAGGCGAACACGTGGTGACCCGCCGTGGGGATGTTGTTGCGGACCATCAGCGACTTCGCCCAGGCCTTGCTGCCCTCGATCTGGGCGCCTTCGAGGCCGGGCCCGAAGCACGGGATGCCGGCCTTGCGCACGGCGTCGGCGAGCCCGGCGACGAGCGGTGCCTCGGGCCCGACGACGACGAGCCCGACGCCCATCGACTGGGCGAAGGCGACGAGGCCCTGGGTGTGCGTCGTCAGGAGGTCGGAGACGCAGGTCGCAACCCCCGCCATCCCGTCGTTGCCGGGCGCCACGTAGACGCGCTCGACGCTCGGGGAGCGCGCGAGCGCCGTGCAAAGGGCGTGCTCGCGCCCGCCGGAACCGACCACGAGGACCTTCACGTGCGCCTCCCGCGCGCGGCTTGGGATCACGGCCGCGGCGGCGTGGCTATACCACGCGGACCGCGGACCGCAGCCCCTGCTCCCCGTCCTCGAGTGGAGGGTTCAGAAGTGGACCGGGGGCCCCATCCGGGGTCGTCGCCGCGTCGGCCGTTTCGGGCCCGCGAAGTTCCAAGTCCGTATGGGTCGCGGGGATGCGACGAACGGGGGGCAAGGTCAGGACCCTTGCGTTGACGCGGGCTTGCGCTACGCTCTTCCTCGCCCCCGTACGGGCAGGCACAGAATAGACCCCGAGCCCCTGGAAGGGCCGGGTCACTTCCAGGAGGTTCGAAGCATCATGAAGAAGATCTTCTCCGTCGCGTTGGCGACCATCGGTGGTGTTGCTCTGACGGCGTGCAGTGGCGGCGGCTGTGGCAGCTGCGGTCCCCGCGGCAACCCCGTCTACGAGCGTCCCTGCTGCGCCCAGTCGGGTGGCAGCTACGGCGGCACCTACGTCGCCCCGCGCGGCGGCACCTACGTGGCGCCCGGCGGCACGTACGTCCAGCCGGCGCCGGCGCCGATGTACACGCAGCCCGCTCCCGCGCCCGCGATGCCCCGGCCGTCCGGCGGCGGCCAGATGGCGTGCGGCGCCGGGAAGTGCGGCTAGAGCCGACCTTCCCCTCAACCGCGCGACGGCGTGCGGCGACTTCAAGGGCGGATGCGGCCCCAGGCCGCGTCCGCCCTCTTTCTTTCACTACCCCTCCCGCGTCACTATGCTTCCTTGCCTGCGTTCCCCCCCAACGGAGTGAGTCTTCCCTCATGGCAAATCGCGTCTTCGCCAGCGTCCGTCGCGAGTCCCTCGCGGCCCTTCTCGTCGCCGCCGGCGCCGTCGGCGGCCTGACGGCCTGCTCGTCGAACCAGCCGACCACGTACCGCCCGGCAGCCGGGGGCACCCCCGTCTACCAGTCGCCGTCCTACAACAGCCAGCCGCAGCCCGCTCCCTCCTCGGGCGGGTCGTACTCGACGCCCGCTCCCGCACCCCGTCCGCCGTCCGGCGGCCGAGCGTCTCCTGCACCTGGCGGACGCGCGCGGCGACGTGCCGAGCGGCCTCCTCCGTGCGCGGGAGCGGCAGCAGCTCGTTCAATGCCGTCCCATCCACCGCGGTGAAGCAGAGGTGGTCGGAGACCCACGGCGAGCGCACCTCGTCGGCGAACGCCTTCAGTCGCGCGAGGTAGTCCGCGTCGAGCGGGTCGTTGCCGCCGATGTTGAGCGACACGCCGTGGCACACGACGGGCCAGCGCGAGGCGACCTCGCGGATGTGCCGGCGCACGAGGCCCCCGCGGTTCATGTAGTTCTCGGAGACGACCTCGAACCAGGGCACGTCCGTCGGCTCCGCCAGGATGCGCTCGACGTGCTCGAAGCGAAGGCCGATGCCCGCGCCGAGCGCGGGGAGTCCGTGGCGCGCGGCGAAGGGGGTCATGAGA
>DATLLK010000112.1:0-2540 GCA_035537895.1 Planctomycetota bacterium | reverse complement strand
GCGACGCCGCCGGCCACGAGAGGGTCGGCGTGCTCGGCCGGGACGGGACGCTCGCCGTGCTCGCCGAGGGGCGGTCCGCGCCGGGGAGCGACCTCGTGGTGACGCTCGCCGTCGTGGACGGTCGCCTGCGGTTCTGGGGGTCGGACTGGGAACACGCCTCCGAGGTGGACCTCCCGTACGGCCGGGCGATCATCGGCGTCGAGGGCGACGTCCGCTCCGTTGCGATCGACCGCGACCTCCACTACACGCATCACGGGGTGTACGCCGTGGACCCCGCCACGCCGTATCGCGTCCCCGAGGCGCACGTGTTCTGCCTCGGCGACCACTCGGCGCACTCGGGCGACTCCCGGGTGCGCGAGGTCGGGCCCGTGCCGCTCGACCATCTGATCGGGCCCGTGGTCTTCCGCGTCTGGCCGCCGTGGCGGGTGGGCCTCCCCCGGTAGCGGTTCGGGCGCCGCACGGCGCGGAGCGAACCGACATCCGTCTCGGTCAGGGACGGGGTCTCGGTCCGACGCATCTCGTCGCGCCGTAGGATGTTGCGCGCGCGCGCCCCGGGCGCGACCGCAGACCCCGGAGCGGGGTTTCAAGGGACACGGAACGCCCGATGCCGGACCCCGACCAGGCGCTGATGCGGGCCTTCCAGGAAGGAGACGTGTCGGCGTACGAGGAACTCGTCCACAAGTACCAGGGGCCCGTCCTCTCCCTCGTGCGCCGCTACCTCGGGTCGAGGAGTCCCGGCGTGGAGGACGTGGGGCAGGAGGTGTTCCTGCGCATCTACCGGGGGCGTCACACGTACGAGCCGACGGCGAAGGTCGGGACCTGGATCTACCGCATCACCGTGAACACCTGCCTCAACGAGATCCGCCGCCTCGGCGCCGAGAAGAACCGGCGCGTCGCCGGATTCTCCGCCGTGTTCGGCGACGCGGCGGAGGGCGACGCCGCCGGCTCGGCCGACGAGGTGCTGGCCGACGCGCGCGCGGGGGCGCCGCCCGCCGTCACGGAAGGCTCGGAGCTCGAGGGGCGCGTGCGCGCGGCGGTCGACGGCCTGCCCGAACAGCAACGGCTGGCCGTCGTCCTCTCGCGCTACCACCACCTGTCGCACGACGACGTGGCGACGTGCATGGGGAGCACGGTGCCGGCCGTGAAGTCGCTGCTGACGCGGGCCCGCGGGCACCTTCGCCGCGCGCTCGCCGTGTACGTGCTGGGCGGAGAGGGCGCCGGCGAGGGTCGGCGGGAGGCACGGCGATGACGAACGACGACCTGCGGTCCCGCGACGACGAGCGCCTCGCGGCGTACCTCGACGGCACGATGTCGCCCGAGGAGGCGCGCCGCTTCCTCGTCTGGCTCGAGGCGCACCCGGAGGCGCTCCGCGAGGTCGAGGAGCACCGGCGCGTCTGGTCGCTGCTCGGCGCGTACTCGGACGAGCCCGTCCCCGAGGGCTTCGCCGCGCGCGTGCTCGCGCGCGCGGGCGTGTCCCGACAGGCTCCGGCGCTCCACCTCTCCGAGGGCCTGCGCCGGTGGCGGCGCCTCGCGGTCGCCGCCGCCGTCCTCGCAGCGGCGGGCCTCGGTGTCGCCGCGATCCAGTGGCGGCGTGCCAACCCCGCGCCGGAGGAGACGGTGGGCACGCTCGCGGCGCTCGAGACCCTCCCGGTCTCGCTCTTCGAGGACGACGCGATCGACCGCCTCGTGACGCTTTCGGACGAGGAGTTCGAGACCCTGCTCGAGGCGGATCCGCAGGACCTGGCGCCCGACGCGCCCCGCACGGGGAGCCGAGGGGGCTAGATGGCTCGCCCGCGCGCCCCCTTCCGTCGCCTCGCCCTCGCCCGGGCGCTCCTCGCGTTCGTCGCGTCGGCGCTCCCGGCGCGCGCCGAGGACGTCGCTCCGCTGCAGGCGGCGGCCGTCCAGGGCGCGGCGGAGCGATTGACGCCCGAGGAGGTCGCCGTCCTGCGCCGTCGCCTCCCCGAGTGGGACCGGTGGGACGCGGCGGCGCGCGACCGGGTCGCCGCGGGCGTCGTCCGCCTGCGGGGGCTCACGCCCGAGCAGCGCGCGCGCGTCTTCGAGCGCGGCCGGCGGCTCGATCGCGCGGGCCCGGTCGCGGCCGAGACCTTCGCGAAGAACCTGTCGGCCTGGTCGCGTTTCGGACCCGACGACCGCCAGCGCGTGCTCCAGGCCGACGTCACGGCCCGCGCGCTCGCGACCGAGGTGTTCGCGGGGATGCCGGCCTCGGTCCGCGACCCCGCGTTCGCGGCGCCGGGAGCGCCCGGCGGCTGGGGGCCCGGGATGCGGGCGTCGCTGGGCCTCGCGATCTCGCGGGCGTGGCGCGAGCGCGCCCTCGCCTCGCTCGTCGCCTCTCCGAGCCTCGACCACGAGCCGGCGGCGTCCGCCCCGCCCGCGCGGGCGCAGGCGCTGCGCGACCTGCGCGAGAAGGTGCGCGCCGCCGGCGGGGAGCGGGCGCCCGAGGACCTTCGCCGTCGCTACGCCCACTGGGTGCTCGAGGACCGCGTCGCCGCGGCCACGGCGTCGAACGCGGCGGCGTCGAG
>DATLLK010000111.1:0-3145 GCA_035537895.1 Planctomycetota bacterium | reverse complement strand
ACGTCGGCCCAGTCGACGTGCGCCTTCCAGTCGTCGACCTTCGGTACGAAGCCGTCCCCGACCTCCTTCTCCGCGCGCGACTGCACCCAGAAGCGGACCTCGGAGCCCTCGGACAGCGCGCGCTGCGCGAGGTCCGCGGTCCCTCCGAACGCCGAGACGAACAGGAGCTTCGCGGGGTCCGCCATGGCGGCGAGCCTACCGCGTCGGGGCGTTCTGCCGGTGGGACCAGCGCTCCATGAACGCCGACGGGAGCGGCTGCTCGAAGCGCAGGCCGAGCAGGATCTCGGGGCGCGACTCGTCGGACCCGGCGACGATGCGCGCGACGCGCGCCCGGCCGATCGCTCCGTGACCCGGGACCGAGACGCCGATGCCGTCGTCCCACGTGTGGTGCAGCGTGACGTACACGCCGAGCAGGTCGGTGCGGTGCGACTTCCCCAGGAGCGAGGACATCGGGACGCCGACGAGGATCCCGGAGGCGGAGAGGTCGAGCGCGGTGCCGTGCAGCGTCAGCGAGGCGCCGCTCATCTCCACCGGGAAGCGGACATGCCGCCGCTCCGCGTGCCGGTGCCCCGCGAACCACTGGTCCACGGGGATCGCAGCGCTCCGTCGGGGGCCACGCCCCGCGGGCTCTGCGGACTCCCGCCCTTCGGACTCCATGCCCACATCATGAGCCATCGAGGAGGGCCGTGCGAGAGGGTAGTTCGGCGCGCCGGGGGGCGAGCGCGCGCGCCGATGCCTAGCGTCGCCTAGCGCGTCGTGCGCGCCGCCCGCTGCGCCGTGCGGAACTCGTCGGACAGCTCCGCGCGGTCCCGCCCGACGGACGACGTCTCGCCCGGGTCGCTCGCGCGGTCGAAGATCTCCTCGCTCGAGGAACCCGTCGCGCGGTCGGTCGTGCGGATCCACGTCCATCGCGCGTCGCGCACCGCGACCAGGGTCTCGTCCCCGGGGAACCCGGTCTCCGCCTCCGTGCGTCGCTCCTCGGCGATCACGGGCCGTCCGCGTCCGCCGCGGGCGAGCGGCAGGAGCGAGCGGCCGTCGATCCCCTCGGGCGTCGGAAGGCCCGCGAGCTCGCACACGGTCGGGAGCACGTCGAGCAGGCTGCACGGCTCGTCCACGATCGCGCCCTTTGCAAAGCCCTCGCCCGCCACGAGCAGCGGGACGTGGACGAGCACGTCGTGGAGCATGCGCCCGTGGTGAAGCGTGCCGTGCTCCCCGAACGCCTCGCCGTGGTCGCTCACGAGGAACACCACGGCCTCCTTCAGGAGGCCCCGGGCCTCGACCTCCCGCAGGAACGTCGCGACGGCCCGGTCGAGCCGGCGCAGGCCCTCGTCGTACGCGGCGCGCGCCTCGGCCGCGAGCGCGGGCCCCTGCGGGTCCGCGCGGAACCCCCGCTCGAAGTAGCGCGTGACCGTCCGGATGCGCGGTCCGCCGAGCGCGTTCTCGAACACGACGGAGCGGGTGCTCGCGTCGAGGAGGAACCGTCGCGTCAACGATCGCCCGCCGTCCTCGGCCGCCTCGCGGTCCACCGCCGCGAGATCCACCGGGGGCGGCGGCGGCCGACCGCGTCCGGGCTCCGCGGGCGGCGCGAGGTAGGGATCGTGCGCCTCGAACGTGTGCGCGAACACGAACCAGGGGTCCTTGCCGAGCGCGGGGAAACCGCTGAGCAGGTGCGGGGTCGCCGCCCCGAAGGAGAAGGACTCGAGCGAGTGCTCGAAGCCCTGCAGCATCCCGTTGTGCGTGGAGACCCAGCCCCCGCCCGCGAAGGCCGCGCGACGCCAGCCTTGCACGCCGAGCAGTTCCGCGAGCGTCGTGACGCTCGGCACGACGGTCAGGTCGGGCGCAAGATCGCGCGCGCCGTGGCGGGAGGGGAGGAGCCCGGTCAGGAGCGACGCCACCGCCGGGGCCGTCCACGGCGCCGCCGAGACGGCCTGGCGAAACGCCGTCCCGCGCGCGGCGAACCAGGCCGAGCACTCCGCGAACAGGGGCTCGTCCGACCACGGGGCGAACGCGTCGGCGCGCACCGTGTCGAGGCAGATCAGGAGGATGCTCGGGCGGCGGGTGGCGCGGACCGCGGGGTCCTCGGGCTTCCCGTCCGCGTCGTAGCGGGCCGACGTCGGGGCGTTCCCCGGGGAGCGCGGGCTCTCGCCGCACGCGGCGAGAACGAGCAACAGGAAGACGCGCCCCGCGGCCCAGGCGCCGGGGCCGTGCCGCGGGATGCGGAAGGTCATGCGCAAGGCCAACGTCCCGTGACGCCGTGTCATTCCGCGCGCGTGCGGTGCGAGGCGACGTACGCCTCCGCGGCCCGCAGGGCGGCCTCGAGCGCCTCCGGCGACTTGTGGACCTTGGCGAGGAGGATCCCGCCCTCGATCGCGGCGACGAGGAACTCCCCGATCTGGTGGGGGTCGGTGTCGGGCCGCAGGTCGCCGTCGGCGCGCGCCCGCTCGACGAGACGGGCGAAGGCGGCGGACAGCTCCTTCAGGGCCCCCGAGATCCGGGTGCGGAAGCCCTCGTGGACGTCGGCCAGCTCCATCGCGAGGTTCCCGAAGGGGCACCCTCCCCGGCAGCCCGTCGACTCCTGCTCGGAGACGAAGCCGTCGAGCGCCGCGGCGATCCGCTCGAGCGGGGGCGGCCCCTCCGCGGCGGCGAGGTAGTCGATCAGGCGCGCGCGCAGCTCCTCGATCCACCGGTCGAGCACCGCGTGCCCGAGGTCCTCCTTGCTGGGGAAGTAGTAGTAGAAGGAGCCCTTCTGGACCCCGGCGCGCTCCAGCAGGTCCCCGATCGAGGTCGCGCGGAAGCCGCGCTCCCGGATCAGGGCCGCGGCGTGGTTCAGGACCTGCTCGCGGGTGCCGTTGCGCGAGGCCGTCGAGCTCGGCATGCCGTACGTCTCTCCGTGGACCGACCGGTCCACTACGTCGTGGCGGGGCGCCGACGTCAAGGAATCGTTTTGGGACCGGGGCCCCCCCGCCCGGTGCGCTCCCGGCAGAACCCGGTACCGTGGCGTTCATGTCCATCGCCCTTGGACGCGCGGGCGCCCCGGTTCGACTCCTCCCCCGGCGAGTCCTCGCCGTCCTCCTCGCGCCGGTCCTCCTCGCGGGGTGCGGCGAGCAGCCTGCCGCACCGCCTCCCGTGGCCCCCGCCCCGGCCG
>DATLLK010000110.1:0-3184 GCA_035537895.1 Planctomycetota bacterium | reverse complement strand
GCCCCGCGACGGCGGGACGCCCGTCGGGGAGGGCACGAGCGCGCTTGGCGCGATCGCGTGGGCCGTGGGCAAGGTGGTGCTGCTCGGCGTCCTCGTGTTCACGGTGGGGTCGCGCGTGGTCCCCTGGCTCCTCGTGCGCGTGGCGCGCGCGGAGTCGCGGGAGCTCTTCACGCTCGCCGTCCTCGCGGTCGCGCTCGGCATCGCCTACCTGTCCGCGGCGGTCTTCGACGTGTCGATGGCGCTCGGCGCCTTCCTCGCCGGGATGGTCGTCGCGCAGTCCGACGTGAGCCACCGGGCGGCGGCGGAGGCGCTCCCGCTGCGGGACGCCTTCGCGGTCCTCTTCTTCGTGTCCGTGGGGATGCTGTTCGACCCCGCCTTCCTCCTGGCCGAGCCCTGGCTCGTGCTGGCCACCCTGGCCATCGTGCTCGTCGCCAAGCCCGCCACGGCCCTCGTGCTGGTGCTCGCGCTGCGCTACCCCGTCCGCACGGGGTTGACCGCCGCCGCGGGCCTCGCCCAGATCGGCGAGTTCTCGTTCATCCTCGCCGGGCAGGGGGTGGCGCTCGGGCTCTTCCCCGGCGACGGCCGCAGCGTGGTCATCGCGTGCGCCGTGATCTCGATCGCGGCGAACCCGTTCATCCTGCGGTCCGCCGATCGCGTCGAGGTGATGCTCCGCGCGATCCCCTTCCTTCGGCGCTGGCTCGCGGGGGCGGCCCGCGCGGGGGCGGGCGCCGCCGCCAACGGCCCCGGGCCCGTGCGCGGCGGCCACGCGATCCTCTGCGGGCACGGGCGCGTCGGGAGCGTCCTCGCCGAGGTCCTGCGCAAGCGCGGCTGGCCGTTCGTCGTGGTCGAGCAGCGTCGCCGGGCGGTCGAGGCGCTGTGCCGCCAGGGCGTCGACGCGATCAACGGCGACGCAGCGAGCCCGGAGATCCTCGACATGGCCGGGCTGGGCCAGGCGCGGCTGCTCCTCGTCGCCCTGACCGACCCCGTCGCGACGAGCCTCGTCGTCGCGCGCGCGGCGAGCGTGAACCCAGCGCTGAGGGTCCTCGCCCGCGTCGACAGCGAGTCGGAGCGCGCCGAGTTGCACGCGCACGGACCGGTCGAGGCCGTCGTGGGATCGCTGGAGGCCGCGTTCCAGATGGCCCGCCACCTCCTCCAGGGCTTCGGCGTGGGGACGCTCGAGAGCGAGGCGGCCGTGCTCGACCTGCGGAGCGAGTACGGGTACGGCCCGTCCCCGAGGAGCGCCCGCTTCGTCGAGGTGGAGGTCCGCGCCGGGAGCGCGGCCGCGGGGACGCTCGTCTCCGAGCTGCCGCTGCCGCCCGGGACGCTGCTCGTCGTCGTGAAGCGGCGCGGCGAGCGCCTGATCCCCCGCGGCGGCACGCGCCTCGAGGCGGGCGACGCCCTCCTCGCGCTGGCCGACGAGGACGGACGGGCGCACCTCGACCGGATGTCGAAGCCCGCGCCCGCCGACGCCGGACCGCTCGGCTCCGCCGCGTCCTGAGGATATAGCGCGCGGAACCGGGCGGGCGTGGCGCCGATCCTCTCGCGCGCCGCACGCTACCCCTGCAGATCGGTACCATCCTCGGCGCGGGCGGTGAGACGCCCCACGGGAGATCGCCATGTCGAAGGCCACGACTGCCACGACCGCCATGACCCCCAAGCCCCTCGTCCAGCTCGACAAGGCGCTGGGCGCGCTGCGCAGCCTCGGTCTCGTGAAGGCGGAGTCGCAGCCGGCGCCCGTCGTGGCGCTCATCGACAAGGTGGCGCCGCTCGATCCCGACGCGGCCGCGGCCGTCGCCCGCACGCTCTCGCAGGCGACGCTGTTCAACGAGGTCGTGCGCGAGCAGATCAGCGGGATGCAGATGGGGGAGCGCTACAAGACGGTCGCCGCCGCGTTCGACTCGATCCGCGACGACGCGAAGCGCATGGTCGAGCAGATCACGGACGGGAAGCTGACCACGCCCGAGCGCCTCTCCAACGTGTGGATGAAGGTCACGCGCGGCGACATCCCCGCCCGCTTCGACAAGATCAAGAAGACGTACCTCGACGTCGCGACGGACAGCGACGACCAGATCCGGCGCGAGCAGCGCATCCTCGAGGCGTACGCCGACTTCCGCGGCGCCCTGAAGGAGGCCGAGATCCTCGGGTTCCAGATCCTCCAGAAGGCGGAGGCCTCGCTCGGGAAGGCGAAGGAAGCGCTGACGAGCGCCGCCGCCGCCGTCGAGACGGGGAAGTCGGCGGGCAGCGAACCGGGCCGCGAGGCCCTCGCCCGCCTCGAGATGGAGCGCGACCAGCGGCTGCGCGTCCTCCAGGAGGAGGACAAGCGGTTCCAGGTCGCCAAGGACCTCGCCGAGAACCTCTCGATCTCCTACCACACGACGGAAGTGGTCATGGGGCGCCTCCACCAGATCACGGACGCGAAGGAGCGTGTCTACCGTCAGGCGGTCACCTTCTTCGGGACGAACGAGACGGTGCTGACGGCCCTGAGCGCCTCCTTCACCGGCATGCACGGCCTCCACGAGAGCACGCAGACCCTCGAGGCGATGAAGAAGGGGGTCAACGAGAGCCTCGAGACGCTCGGGGAAGAGGGCACGAAGATCCAGGAGGCCGCGATCCGCGCGGGCTACGGGCCCACGGTCCGGGCGGAGTCGGTCCGCAAGCTGGTGGACGCGGTCGTCGACTACCAGGAGCGCTCGCGCGCGATCGTCGAGGAGATGCGGACGCTCTCCACGCAGAACGAGGTGGAGCTGCGCGCCGCCGTCGAGGACGGCAAGCGCCGCCTCGTCGCCTTGGAGCAGCGCGCGGCCGCGCTGCCTCCGGTCGCGACGGCTGACGCCACGAAGCCCGCGGCCGGCACGCCCGCGTCGTAGCGGGCACGGCGAGGACCCTCCCCCCGCGATGAGCGACGACAGGACCCCGGCCACCGCCCTCGTCAAGGCGACGCCTCCGCCCCTCGACGAGGTCATGCTCGCGATGGACGACGTGGACGTGCTGCGCCATCAGGAGGCGCTCGTCCGCGCCGAGCTGGACGACGACGCGCGCCGCCGGGCGTTCGTCGAGCGCGTCCAGGCGGTCTACGCCTCGCAGGGGATCGAGGTCCCCTCGAGCGTGATCGAGCGCGTGGACGCCCTGCCCCGCGTCGATCGCCGACCGGTCGACCTCCGCTGACCGCGCGGAGAAGCGATCG
>DATLLK010000109.1:0-10832 GCA_035537895.1 Planctomycetota bacterium | reverse complement strand
CCACGCAGGTCACGCAGACCGTGCCCCTCGGCGCGCCCGCGGGCGCGCCGAGGGGCACGGTCTGCGTGACCTGCGTGGAGCCAGTCTTCGAGTTCCCGTACCGGATCCACTGCACCGCGAGGGCGGCGGCGCCGTCGCCCTCCCGGCGCATCCACGCCGACGCCTTGTAGGAGCCGGCGGCCGCGATCTCCAGGTCGTTCACGTAGCGGGCGAAGCCGGGCCGCTGCTCCTTGCCGTCGTGGCGCACGACGAGCGAGGCGCCGTCGCCCGGACGCCCGCCGGTCGTCGCGCGGGTCACGGTCGCGGGCACCCCGTCGTCGACGGTCCACGACACGACCTCGCCCGCGTCGAACCCGCTGTCGGCGACGAGGTTGGCGGTGTCGACCTCGACCGCCGTGCTCGCCGACGGGCGCTTCGAGAGCATGTAGGCCCCCGCGCCGAGCGCGCCGACGAGCAGGATCGCGACGATCGCGCCGCCCCGGCCCCCGCGGGCCCGGGACAGGTCGAGCTCGCCCATCATCCCCCACCCGCCGTCGTCCTCCTCGAGACCCTCGAGCGCGATCTCGACGTGCGCCATCGCCGGGTCCTTGAAGACGAAGCGCGAGTTCCCGATCCGCACGCGGGCGCCGTGCGTCAGCATCGTCTCCGTGACGGGCGTCCCGTTCACGAGAGTCCCGTTCGTCGAGCCGAGGTCGCGGATCGTGTAGCCGTTCAGGTCCCGCACGACTTCCGCGTGGTGGCCGGAGGCCATCTTGTCGGCGAGCACCACGGTGCTCGACTCCCGCCGACCGAAGCTGGTGCGGGTCGCCGTGAGCGGCACGCGATCGCCCTTGCGCTCCCCGGCGGTCCACTCGAGCCAGCAGACGTCGTCCGGGACCTTCGGGGCGGTCTCGTCCTCGAAGCGGATCCGGGAGAGGCCGACCTCGATCACGTCGCCCGGCCGCAGCCGGCGGCGCTCGACGGGCTGCCCGTTCACGCGGGTGCCGTTCGTGGACTTCAGGTCCACGACCTCCCACCCGCCCCCGGTCATGGGCGCGACCTGGCAGTGCCTTCGGGAGGCTTTCCCCTCGCCCTCGAGGGCCACGGCATTCGCCGCTTCGCGGCCGACGGTGACCGTCTCGGCCCCGAGGACGACAGTCCGTTCCACTCCCCCGGGTCCGCCGGGCGTGATGATGAGTCGCGGCATGGACGACGACACTCCGTCGGCAGCATCCGACGCCACCGGTTGGGGGACGGGACAGTACCCGTCGCAGGGGCGGCTTTGCAATCGTTATTCCCATGTCACGCTTCACGCGCCGTGCGGCCGAACGAGTGGGTGAACAAGGGGTTATGTCGGTCCGGCCGCCGAGAACGGCTTCCGGGCCACGGTGCAGACCGGGGGGATGTAAAAAAACATTTACGCTTTACAGGAACGCTGCTGGTAACCGGGTGACCGAACGACCCGGGGGAGGGCCTCGGGCGCGCCCTACCGTGGCGACGCCGGCTGCTCGGCGTCGAGACCGTAGCGTTCGAGCTTCTTGCGGAGGCCGAGACGCGAGAGCCCAAGCTCCGCGGCGGCGCGGCTCTTGTTCCAGCCGAGCCGCTGCAGCGTCGCGCGGAGCACGCGGCGCTCGAGGTCCTCGACCAGCGAACGCAGCCCGCCCGGCGGGACCTGGCCGGGGTCGGGGGGGTGGTACGCCGTGATGCGCGACGACAGGTGCTCGGGACGCACGGTGCCGCCCTCCGAGAGCGCGACCAGGCGCCGCACCTCGTTGCGCAGCTCGCGCACGTTCCCCGGCCACTCGTAGGCGACGAGGAGGTCGAGGGCGGCGGGGTCCACGCGCGGCGGGGACCCCGCGGGCCACGACTCGGCGAGGAAGTGCGCGAGGAGGGGCTCCACGTCCTCGCGCCGCGTCCGGAGCGGCGGCACCTCGATCACGACGCCCGCGAGGCGGTAGTAGAGGTCCTCGCGGAACCGCCCCTCCTTCAGCAGGTGCCCGAGGTCGCGGTTCGTCGCGGAGACGACCCGGACGTCGACGCCGATCGCGGCCTTGCCCCCGACGCGGCGGACCTCGCCCTCCTCCAGGACGCGGAGCAGCTTCTTCTGCATCTCGAGCGACATCTCGCCGACTTCGTCGAGGAAGAGCGTCCCCTTGTCGGCCTGCTCGAAGAGCCCCGCGTGGTCGCGGACCGCGCCCGTGAACGCGCCGCGGACGTAGCCGAAGAACTCGCTCTCGAGGAGCGTCTCGGGCACGGCGCCGCAGTTCTCGCCCACGATCCTCGCGCGCCGGCGCGGCCCGTTGAAGTGGATCGCGCGCGCGAGGAGCTCCTTCCCCGTGCCCGACTCCCCCACGATGATGACCGGCAGCGCGAGGTCGGTCACGCGGTCGACGAGGCGCAGCACGTCGCGCATCCCGGGGCTGCGGCCGACGATCTGGTCGTAGCGGTACTTGAGCGCCAGCTCGTCGGACTGCTTCGCCAGGTCCTCGCGCGCCTGGCGCAGCGCCGAGGTCCGGCGCTTCAGGACCTGACGCAGGCGGTCGTTCAGCCGCTCGGCGCGGCGCGCCTGGCGCAGCGCCTCGTGGCGGCGCTCCGTCGACTCCGCACGGTGCCGGCAGTGGAGGAGGGCGAGCGCGGCCTGCGCGGCGTACGCCTCGAGCAGGCCGGCGTCGCGCGCCGTGAAGGCGCCGGCGCGGCGCGCGTCGTCCACGTAGATCGCGCCCAGGATGCGGTCGCCCGCGCGCATCGGCACGCAGACGACGCTTCGCAGCGCCAGGTTGATCACGCTCTCGTGGCCGCCGAAGCGCTCGTCGCCGCTCGCGTCCTCGGTGAGGACGCTCTGGCTGGTCCGGATCGCCTGCTGCGCGACGGTCAGCGACATCGACTCGGAGGGCCCGTCGAGCGGCGCGCCGCCGGGCCGACGCGCGCGCCGCACGACGACGTGGTCGTCGGCGGCCAGCAGCAGGAAGCCGCGCTGCGCCTCGAGAAGGTCGATCGCGGCGTCGAGGACCGCGTCGAGCAGCGCGTCCTCGTCCTCGGCCTCCGCGATGCGCGCGTTCACGGCGACCACGTGGTGGAGCGCCTGGACCTCGCGGCGCAGTGAGTGGACGTCGTCGGCCGGGGACGGGGCGAGGGGGGACAGCGCCGCGCCGGCGCCGATCGTCTTCGCGGCGGTCGGCGGCCGAGGGAAGGTCGCCGTGATCCGCGTGCGGCCGATCTCCACGCGGTCGCCCTCCGCGAGGAGGTCGTCGAGGATCGGCGTGCCGTTGAGCATCGTCCCGTTGCGCGACTGGAGGTCGGCGACGCGCCACGCGTCGCCCTCGCGGTAGATCCGGCAGTGCCGGCGGGAGAGCTTGCGGTCGTCGATGGGGACGTCGGCGGTCGCGTCGCGCCCGAGGACCACCTCGTCACGGTCGAGGTCGTACACGCGGTCCCCGGAAGGGGTGCGGACGAAAAGACGCAGGCTCGTCATGTGGGGAATCCAAGCAATCGCCGGGCCGCTCCCGCCTTACATCGCGAGCGCCACCGCGGCGGCGGCGACGGCGGCGGTCTCCGTCCGCAGGACACAGGTTCCGAGCGAGGCGAGGCCTGCGCCGGCCCCCCGGACCTCCTCCGCCTCCTCGTCCGTGAACCCGCCCTCCGGGCCGACGAGGAGCAGGCAGGGCGCCTCGCCGCCCCCGAGCGCCGTCGTGAGGCGCGGCAGGGCGGGATCCGTGTCGAGCAGGACGCAGAGGTCCGCGTACGGGCGCGCGCCGGGCAGGCCCACCGCCTCGCGCGGCGCCCGGACCTCCTCGATCGCGAGGAAGCGCGAGCGCCCGTTGACCTTCGCCGCCTCGCGCACGAGGCGTTCGAAGCGCTCCCGCCGGCGTCCGACCGAGAGGGCGGCGTCCGCGGCCCCGCGCCGGCAGGCGAGCGGCACGAGCCGCGACACCCCCAGCTCGGCGAGCGCCGCGACGAGGTCGTCGGCGCGGCCGGACGCGGGCAGCGCGCACGCGACCGTGACCTCGCGACGCGGTTCCCGGTCGGGATAGGCCCCGAGGATCTCGACCGACGCGCTCACGGGGTCCGCGTCGACGAGCCGGCCCCGCCGCGTCCCGCCACGGCCGTCGAAGAGCACGACCTCGTCCCCCGCCCGCGCGCGCCGGACGCGCACGAGGTGGTGCGCCTCCTCGCGGTCGAGGCGCACCGTGCCGGTCTCGGGGAGCGCCGCGAGGAACGCGCGCTCCGGGCCGCCGCCGCGGGCGTCGCCGCGGGACGCCATCAGCGCGGCTCCGGCAGCGCGTCGAGGAGCCGGCGCGCGCGCGCGATCTGGGCGGCGCCCCGCGTGGACGCGGGGTCCGCGGACTCGAGGAACCGCTCGAGGGACCGACGCGCGCGCGCGGCCGCCTCGGCGGCCGCCGCCTCGCGCCCGGGCCGGGACGACTCCGCCTTCCACTGCCGATGCCAGATCTCGCCGGAGTAGAGCTCCGGCTCGGGGTACTGCCGCTCGGGGTCGAGGTCGCGCAGCCGTTCCACGGCGCGCAGGCCCTCGACGTCGTGCGCGTCGCCGAGCGCGACGGACGTCTCCGCGATGCGCATCCACGCGGGGAAGTGCTCGGGCCAGCGGCGCACGGCCTCGCGGTAGCGCTCGAGCGCCTCCGCCAGCCGGCCGTCGCGGCGGCTGGCCTCCCCCGCCTCGTAGGCGGTCCTCGCCTCGGCGGCGCTCTTCGCCACGGCCTCGGGATCGAGCGCCTTCAACCGCTCGACGTGCCCGCGGACGACCTCCGCTTCGGGGTGGTCGGGCTCGATGCGCAGGACCTCCTCGAACTCGGCGACCGCCTGTCGCATCGCGAGGAGGTTCTTCGCCTCCCACTCGGCCAGCGCCGCGGGATCGGGCGGCGCGCCGTCCTTCCCGCGCGGCCGCGGGTACTTCTGCCGCCAGAGGAAGTAGACGCCGCCGCGGCGGCGGTGGCACTCGGCGAGGGCGTGCGCGGTCTCGGCGCCCACCGGGTCCCTGTCGCGCGCGGCGCGGAACGCGGCGAGGGCCCTGTCGAGGTCCTGCGTCGCGGTCCAGGCGTCGCCCTCGAGCAGGTGCGGGCCCGCCGCGCCCGGGTCCGCCTTCGCGGCCGAGGCGGCGAGCGAGAGCGCCCGCGCGGCGTCGCGCGCCTCGAGGGCCTGGCGCCCCTTCTCGACGAGGATCGCCGCGAGCGCCCGCGACGCCGGGCCCGGGATCGGCTCGACGGAGGCGGCCGACATCGCGTGGACGAGGGCCGCGTCGAGGTGACCGGAGATCCGGTAGAGCTGCGACATGTCGAGCGCCGTGCGCGGGTCGCGCGGGTCGAGCGCCTTCGCCTTCATGAGGGCCCGCTGCGCCTCGCCGAGGAGCGTCGTGCGGTCGCCGCCCCGGAGCGACTGCGCCTGGTAGATGGCGGCGACGCCGCGCGGCACGCTCGCGGCGTCGGGGAAGCGCTCGCTCAGCGCCGCGAGGCGCTGGAGGGCGGCGACGAAGTCCCCGCGCTCGATGTCCGTCTCGCTGGCGAGCAGGCCCGGGCCGGGCCAGGGCGGGCCCGACTTCGAGAGGGCGTCCGCGGCGAGGGAGACGACCTCGACCTTCGCCGTCGCCGCCGCGAGCCCCTCGGCGTCGGCGGCGCCCTCCGCGATGCGCCGGCGTGCCGTGGCCTCGAGTCGGTCGAGGAGGAGGAGGTGGAAGGCGACGACCGGGTCGCCGGGACGCCGACGCGCGACGGGCTCGAGCTCGTTGCGCGCTCCCGCGACGTCGGCCCGCCGTCCGCGCACGACGCCGAGGAGCAGGTGGCAGGCGTCGTGGAGGCGCCCGAGCGCCGAGTCCACCGGCGGCGGGGCGCCGAGGAGGGCCGCTCCGCGCGCGAGGACGTCCCGCGCGCCGTCCTCGTCGCCGCCCACGAGCAGCGCCGCGCCCTCGAGGCAGGCGACGCCCAGCGCCCGCTCGAGACCGCCGTCGCCGGTCGCCTCGACGGCGTTCGCCGCGGGGACGAGCCACCCGATCTCCGCCTCGAGCGCCTGGTAGCCGAGGTCGACGCGCGGGGGCGAGAGCCGCACGACGGTCGCGAACGCGCGGGCCGCGTCCTCGGACCGCCCGAGATGCGACATCCACGCCGCGGCGAGCGCGCCGGCGCGCGCCTCGAGGCTGCGCAGCCAGCGCTGGTCGGGCGCGGCGCGGCGCGCCAGGCCGTAGCGGTCGCGCGCGTCGGCGAAGCGCGAGAGGAGCAGCAGCGCGTCGCCCGCGCCGACGTGCGCCTCGACGTCGTCGGGGAACGCATCGACCGCGCCGTCGAACGCCTCGACGGCGGCGCGGGCCTTCTCGAGGTCGCCCGACGTGCGGGCCTCGGCGAGGCGCTCCGTCCCGCGGCGGCGCCGGTGGGCCGCGAGCAGCGCGCGCGTCTCGCCGTCGGCTCCGTCCTCGGCCAGCAGCGCGGCGAGCAGGCGCTCCGCCTCCTCCGCCTCGCCGACCTCGGAGGTCAGGCGCGCGTACGCCTTGCGCAGGACGCGCGGCGCGCCGAGCCGGCGGCTCGTCTCCTCGTAGAGCCGGTGCGCCTCCGCCGGCTTCCCCTGGCGGTAGAGCACGCGCACGAGGAAGGCCGCGGTGTCCGCGTCGTCGGGACGCAGCGCGGCCGCCTTGCGCAGCGCCCGGGCGCCCTCCTCGAGGCCCGCCTCCCCGCCCACGACGAGGAGGTTGCCGAGGTTGCGCCAGCCGTCGAACGACCCGGGGTCGGCCGCGACGGCCTCGGCGTACGCCGCGCGGGCGGCGGCGAAGTCCTCCGATGCGGCGCGTGCGTCGCTCGCCGCGCGGGCCCGGGTCTCGAGCGCCTGCCCGCGCGCGGCGTGCGCGGCCCCTCGGACCTCGGCGGGGTCGCCGCGGACCCACGGCGTGCGCGTCACGTCGCGGGCGAGCGCGAGCGCCGCGTTGGCCTCGGCGAGCGCCTCCTCGACGCGGCCCGGGAGCGCGACGAGGGCGGTGGCGCGGAGCAGCCGCGCGCGCAGCTCGAGCTCGGGACGACGGAGCGCGACCGCGGCCCGCGCGCCGGCCTCCGCGTCGCGTTCCGCCTCGGCCCACCGTCCGCGTTCCGCGAAGAAGGTCCCGCGGTTGACGCGCGCGACCGCCGTCGCCGGCTGCGCCTCGATGGCGGAGGTCCAGAGCGTCCCGCTGTCGGCCCACACGGTCGCGCGTCGCGCCGAGAGCGCCGCGAGGAGCACGACCACGGCGACGAGGGCGACCCGGCCGGCGGTCGAGAGGCGCAGGAGCGCCGCGGCCGCGAGCAGGTAGACCCCCACGGCGGGGACGAGCAGGTAGCGGTCCGCGCGCAGGACGGACGTCGTGGGCCAGAGGTTGTTGACGGGCGCGAGCCCGAAGATCCACAGCCCCGAGGCGATCGCGAGCGTCCGGTCCTTCCGCACCACGCCGCGCACGAGCCCCGCGACCGCGAGGAGCGCGAGCAGCAGGCCCGCGATCGACCACGGGCTCGCCCACGAGCCGGCGGGGTCCACCGGATAGTCGACCGACAGGCGGGCGGGCCAGACGAGCGAGGCCAGGTAGCGCGCATGGACCGCGGCCATGGCGGCCGCGAGCTCGAGCGTCGTCGCGTCGTGCGCGACCGACCCGGGGCCGGCGACGCGGCTGATCCAGGCGTCCGTCACGACCCCCGCGACGGCGACGAGGCCCCACGGGAGGAGGCGACGCCAGGCGCCCGGGACGCGGGGGCGCGCGAGCGCCTCGTCGATCGCGACCACGCCGACCCACGTCCAGACCGTCCCCTTCGCGAGACCGCCGAGCGCGAAGAGGAGCGGCGCGAGCAGCGGGACGCTCCCGGGGTTTCGCGCGCGGCATCGACGGTGCGCGAGGTGGGCGAGGAGGACGAGCACGAGGGAGAGCGCGTCCTTCGTCCCCGCGACCCAGGCGACGCTCTCGGTGTGCACGGGATGCGCGGCGAGCAGGGCGGCGGCCGCCGCCGCGAGGAGGACGTTCCCGGTCCAGGCGTGCACGAGCAGCGCCGCGAGGCCGGCGGCGACGGCGAAGAGGAGCCACGGGAGCAGGTGCCAGCCGAACGCGGCGTCGCCAAAGAGCGCGTGGTCGAGCCGCATCGCGAGCCCGTAGACGGGCTTCCACGCGAAGTAGAACGGCTCGGTCAGGATCGCGAGCGGGCCCTTGGCGGCGGCCTCCTCGCGCACCTGCGGGTCGTCGTAGTTGACGAATCCCCCCGACAGCGCGGGCGCGCGGCACAGCAGCGCGAGGGCCACGACGGCGAGGACGACCGCGACGAGGCGACGGGGCGCGGCGCCCGCCCTCGCGAGCGGAGGGAGACCGCTCATCCGGCGCGACCCGCGGGGGGTGCGTCGAGGAACCGCCGGGCCCACGCCTCGTGGCAGAGGATCGTGAAGAGCGCGCGGTCGTGGTCGGACCGGCGCGCGTCGAGGAGCGCGAGGCACGCCTCCACGTTCCACCACCCGCGCTCGCGGAAGCGCGCGCTCCGGAGCACGGCCTCGGCGAGGTCGCGCCCCGCGCCCGTGGCCGCGCGGTGGAACGGGGTCGGGAAGCCGCGCTTGCGCCGGTTCGTGCGCACGGACTCGGGGATCCGCCCCTCGAGGGCGCGGCGCAGGGCGCGCTTGGTCTCCCCGTCGGCGCCGACGAGCGCGTCGGGCGGGAGCCGCGAGGCGACCTCCGCGACCGTGCCGAGACAGGGCACGGGCCGGCTCTCGAGCGAGAGGGCCATCGTGACGCGGTCCTCGACGTGGAGCAGCATGCGGAGCGTCGTGCGGATCTCGGCCTCCACGAGCGCGCGAGCGGGCGGCAGCGCCGTCGTCCCCGACGCGGGGCCGAAGAGCGTGTCCCGCACCGCGCCGCGCGCCGCCTCGACCGGCAGCGAGGCCGCGAAGTCGCGGTGGAGCCACGGCAGCAGGTCCTCCGACCGGTCCACCGCGGCGAGCCACCGCGCGCGGGGATCGGTGCCCGCGCGGTCCATGCGGTCGGCGAGGGCGCCGTAGCCTTCGGTCCACGACCCGTGCCGGCCGAGCGCGATCGCGATCCGCGCGTAGCCGCCGAACCGCTCGTCGCCGCCCGTCCCGGACAGCGCCACGCGACCGTGGGCCCGCGCACGGCGCGCGAGGCGGTGGATGGGCAGGGAGCCCGGCCCCCCGATCGGCTCCTCCAGGGCCTCGACGACGTCGGGGAGGTCGAGGAGCAGGTCGCGGTCCTCGAGGTCGATCACCTCGTGGACGAGGCCGTGGGCGGCCGCGACGACCGCCGCGTCGGCGGACTCGTCGAAGGCCCCGCCCTCGGGGGCGAAGCGTCCGGTGATCGCCAGCACGTCGCGGCGGTCGCACCAGGCGGCGACGGCGGCGCTGTCGAGCCCGCCCGAGAGCAGGAGCGACACGGGGCCGGACACCTCGGCCGCCCCGCGCGCGGCCGCGGAGAACGCCTCGCGGACCTGGTCGAGGTCGGGCACCGGG
This sequence comes from Planctomycetota bacterium, assembly GCA_035537895.1. Taxonomy (GTDB): domain Bacteria; phylum Planctomycetota; class PLA2; order PLA2; family JAEUHO01; genus DATLLK01. Next base: position 1,391 of record DATLLK010000109.1, on the reverse strand, counting down.
CCCCGCACGGCCTCCGTCGGCGCCGCACGGAACCGGACCGCGGCCGCGTCGCGCGACCCGACGACCGCCGTGCGCCCGGCGAGCTCCTCGATGCGGCGCGCGCCCGCGGCGAGCGGTCGCCGAGGGGAGGGGCACGAGAGTCGCCACGCGAGCTCGTCGCGGTCGAGGACGCGCGCGCCGCCGTCCACGGCGAAGAGGGGCGCTAGCGTCGAGGCGAACCACGTCTCGCCGCGGTCGGGGCACGGCATCACGTGGAGCGGCTTGATCCCGCCGTCGGTGTGCAGCACCACCTCGCGCGTGCGCAGGTCCACGAGCGCGAAGGCGTACATGCCGCCGCGAAGGGGCCCGAGCGCCGCGGGCGGAATGGGGTCGCCGGCCGCGCGGTCGCGCAGGTGGTGCTCGAGCCAGGCGAGCAGCAGCTCCGTGTCGGAGGCGGCCCGCACCTCGCCCGCTCCCTGCGCGCGCAGCTCGGTGCGCAGCGCGCGGCGGTGGTAGCCGAGGATCTCGCCGTTGTAGGCGAGCACGAAGCGGCCGTCGGCGGAGCGCAGGGGCTGGTCGCTCTCGCGTCCCCCCTGCACGGCGAGACGCGTCGAGAGCAGGCCGATCTCGCCGTCCACGACGGTCCCGCCGCCGTCGGGACCGCGGCGCGCGAGCGAGGGGCGCAGGGGCTCGAACTCGTCCGCCCGCACCGACCGCCCGGCGTTCCGGATGACGCCGACGAATCCGCACATGGGTCAGGGGGCTCCTCGGCGCGGGGACGACGACCGGACGACGGCGGCGTAGCCGAGCACCGCGGGATCGAACACGACCTCCTCGAGGACGCCGAAGGGTTTCAGGAGGCGGACCAGGGAGGACCGGTCGAACGTGCGCACGTGGCCCGGCGCCGGCGCGAGCGAGACGCCCTTGACGAGCCCGCCGAGGCGCGTCGCGCGCAGGACGCGCTTCGCGGCGAGGATCGGGCGGTCCGCGGGCACGTAGACGACGAACCGGCCGCCCGGGGCGAGCACCGGCGCCCAGGCCGAAAGGGCGGTGGCGGGGTCGACGAGGTGCTCGAGCACGGCCGAGAGCACGACGACGTCCGCGCTGCCGGGGGGAAGCGGGACGGGCCCCCGCGCGTCCCCGACGACCGTCTGCGTGCGGGGCAGGGCGCGCGCCCGCGCGCGCTCGAGCATCGCGGGATCGAGGTCGACGAGGACCGTCGCCCCCACCTGCGACGCGTACGCCTCCGCCATCCAGCCGTCCTCGGCGCCCACGTCCACGACGGTGCGCGGGTCGTGCGCGCACGCCCCCGCACCGGCGTGGACGTGGGCGCCGAGGACGGCTGGATGGCGGAGGCGGACGCGTCGCAGGTGGGGGCGACGGTCCTCGTCGACCTCGATCCCGCGAAGCTC
>DATLLK010000108.1:0-9600 GCA_035537895.1 Planctomycetota bacterium | reverse complement strand
GGCCCCGGACGCGCCGGGGCGAAGCCGCCCCCCGCGCCCGCGGATCCGCGCATCGGGACGACGATCGGTCGCTGCCGGATCCGCGAGCGCGTCGGCCGCGGCCGGACGGCGGTCGTCTACCGCGCGGAGCACGTGGGCCTCGGTCGCGACGTCGCGCTGAAGGTGCTGCTGCCCGAGGTGCTCGAGCACCCCGAGGTCGTGTCGCAGTTCGAGAACGAGGCGCGCGCGCTCGCGCGGCTCGACCACCCCAACCTCGTCAAGGTGTACGACGTCCTCGTCGAGGGCGACACGCACTGCATCGTGATGGAGTTCCTCGAGGGCGAGAGCGTCCTCGACTACGTGATGCGCGAGGGACGGCTCGAGACGGAGACCGCGCTCCGCGTCGTGCGCCACTCCGCGGCGGGGCTCCAGGCCGCGCACGCGCGGGGGCTGATCCACCGCGACGTCAAGCCGCAGAACCTCGTGATCCTCGAGGACGGGTCCGTGCGCCTCGTCGACTTCGGGCTCGCGACCGCGGGCGACGACCCGGGCGCCGGCCGCATCGGCACGCCGCACTACATGGCCCCGGAGGTCTGCGAGGCGAGGGCCGCGGAGCCCGCCTCCGACGTCTACGGGCTCGGGATCACGCTCTACCACCTCCTCGTCGGGCAGCCGCCCCACGCGGGGAAGAGCATCCGGGAGATCCTCGCCGCCCACATCGAGGGGAAGCCGCTGCAGCCCGAGCGCGAGGTCCGCGGGCTCCCGCCCGCCGTCGCGGATCTCGTCCGGCAGATGACGAAGCGCGATCCCTTGACGCGACCGACGATCGAGCACGTCATCGCGACGCTGGACCGCATCGGCGGCGACGACCTGGTCCGCCAGCCCGCGTTCAAGCCGCGCAGCGCGCGGCGCAAGCGCGCCATGGAGGCGCGGGCCGCGCGCAAGCAGACGCCCGGGCTCCTGATCGTCGGCATCGCGGTCGGGGTCGTGCTCGTCGGGGTCCTCGTCGCGTCGCGCTCGGGCCGGTCGGGCTCCGGCGAGGGCGACAGTCCGACGACGACGACGCCGGAGGCGCCGACGGACCTGACGCCGCCCGCGACGCCGACACCCGAGGCGCCGGGGACGGCGCCCGTCGGCCCCACGCCCGCGACCCCCTCGGATCCCTCCGTGCCTCCTCCGGAGTCGGAGGATGCGCGCCGGGCACGCGAGGCCGCGGAGGCGCTCGCGGCCGAGAAGGCCCGGCAGGAGCGGGCGAGGGTGGCCTTCGCCGAGATCGAGGCCTTCGCACGGGCCAACTGGCAGACGAAGGCCGAGGTCGTCCGGCAGTACCGCACGTTCACCCGCACGTACTCCGACCTCCCGCTGGGGAAGGAGGCCAAGCGCCGCGCGGACGGGATCGAGGCCAACACGATCCACCCGCACCCCGAGCGCACGATCGCGCCGCCCGCCGCCGTGGACTCGGCGCGCGCCGCATGGGACGAGGCCCGCGGCAAGATCGAGGCGGCCGTCACGGAGATGCGCTACGAGGACGCGCTGCGGCTGATGCCGCAGACGGTCGAGGACCCCGAGGGCAAGCTCGCCGACGAGCTCTCGCTCTGGCGCCTGATCGTGCGCGACCTGACCGATTTCCACGCGGTGCTCGGGCGCGAGGCGGCTTCGCTCAAGGGCGACGCCAAGGCGATGACGACCCCGAAGGGGGCGGGCACCCTGATCACGATCACCTCCGGCGGGCCGCAGGTGCGGGTAGGAACGGAGGCCATCGACTTCCGCTGGGTGGACTTCCCCCCCGCCGAGATCGCCGCGCTCGCACAGCGCGCCTTCGCCGGGAAGGACGTCCGCCTTCAGGAGCGTCTTGCCGGCTATGCGTGGGCGCACAAAGTGCGTGCCGCCTTCTTCCAGGCCGCGATCGGCGTGAAGACCTCGGCGGCGGGCTCGTCGACGGGCACGGAGTTCGTGGACCGGCTGCTCGCGCGGGCGCAGGCCCGGTTCCCCAAGTGAGCGACGGTCTCCCGGTCGTCCTCGTGGACCTCGATGGGACGGTGCTGCGCTCGAGCGCGGGCCGGCACGCCATGCTTGGCGCGGTCGCCGAGGTCGCGGGGCGCCCCGTCGACGACATGGACCGCGCGACGTTCACGGGCCGCACCGACGCATGGATCGCGGCGGAGCTGCTGCGGCGCGCCGGCCACCCGGGCGACCCGGAGGGCGTGCGCCGCGTCCACGCGCGCTACCTGGAGCTGCTCGAGGAGCACCTGCTCTCGCGCGGCTGCCGCGCGACGCCCGGGGCTCGCGCGCTCGGCTTCGCGCTGCGCGACGCGGCCGCGGACGGCCGCTGCCACGCGCACTACCTCCTGACGGGCAACCTGCGCGAGGGCGCGCGGCGCAAGCTCGCGGCCGCGGGCCTCGACGACGTGTTCCCCGTCGAGGGCGCCTTCGGCGACCGCCACGAAGACCGGGCGCACGTCGCGGCGGAGGCGGCCGGCATGGCGCCGGCGGGCGCGCGCCCCGTCGTGCTCGGGGACGCGCCCGCCGACCTCGTCGCCGGGCGGGCGATCGGCGCGCGCGTCGTCCTGGTCGCGACGGGGCCCGTGCCGGCGGGCGACCTGCGCGCGCTCTCCCCCGACGCGCTGCTCGACGACCTGTCCGACACGGCGGCCGCGCTCGCCGTCCTCTTCGGGTAGCCCGGGCGCCGTCCTCCCGCTACACGGGCGCGTAAGCCCAGACGGCGAGGAGGTAGGCCGCGACGTACACGGGAAGGAACACGGGCCAGCCGTACTTGTGCCAGGGCTTCCTCGTCGCGCCCGAGTACGCCTGGACGAAGAGCAGGACGGTCGCCACGTAGGCGAAGACCCGGTGCACGACGGCGACCTGCGGGAACCTCGCCTCGACCGCCCAGTCGAGCCCGCGCTGGGTCACGAGCACCACGATCGTCCCGGCGACGTCGATCACGAGCCCCGCCACGGCCCACCGGATGTGCCGGGGCGTCTCGCGGCGCAGCGCGAAGGCCCGCAGGAAGCACCCGACGGCGGCGCCCATCACGACGAGGAACGTGACGGCGAGGAAGTCGGGATGGAAAGGCACGGCGCGCCCCGGGACGGTCGGGGAGCCTATCCTCCGCTCCCGGAGGTCACACCATGAAGGAATCCACCGACGAGCCCGCGACGGTGATGTGCGTCATTCGCCACGGGGACGCCGGGGCGCACGCGGCGCTCCCGCACCGAGACCGACTCCGTCCGCTCACCGACAAGGGAAAGAGGCAGTCGAAGCGCGCGGGTCGCGTCCTCGCTCGGCTCGGGCTCTCGCCGCAGGAGATCTGGTCGTCGAAGCTGGTCCGGGCCGTGGAGACGGCCGGGATCGCGGCGAAGGCCGCCGACTCCCTCGCCGCACGGATCGAGACGTCCGACCTCGCGCCCGACGCCGCGCCCGAGCGGATCGTGACGGCCCTCTCGGGGGCGCGCCCCGCCGCCCCGCGCGCGAAAGCCCGCAAGGGCCGCTCCGCGAAGGTGCCCGTGACCGACGTCCTGTGGGTCGTCGGGCACGAGCCGCACCTCTCCCTCCTGATCGGGCACGTGACGGGCGCACCGCCCCGCGCCATCCGCCTGGGGAAAGGCGCGGTGGCCGTCGTCGAGTTCCCCGGCCGCGTCGCCGCGGACGCGGGCCGCATGACGCTCCTGCTCCCTCCGGAAGCCCTGAAGGAACTCGACTAGCGACGCGCGCGGCTAGACACCCGTGTGGCCGAACCCGCCCGCGCCGCGCTTCGTGTCGGGCAGCGAGGCCGAGGGCTCCCAGCGCGCGCGCGCCACGGGCGCGAACACGATCTGCGCGATGCGCATCCCGCGCTCGATGCGCACGGGCTCGTCGCCCAGGTTGCGCACGATCACCTGGACCTCGCCGCGGTAGTCGGCGTCGATCGTGCCGGGGCTGTTCGGGAGGATCAGCCCGTGCTTCAGCGCGAGCCCCGACCGGGGGCGAACCTGGGCCTCGAATCCGTCGGGCACGGCGATGCGCAGGCCGGTCGGCACCAGCGCGCCGCGTCCGGGCGCGAGCACGACCGCCTCCGTCACGGCGGCGAGCAGGTCCATGCCCGCCGACCCCGCCGTCGCGTAGGCGGGCAGCGGCAGGTCGCGCGCGTGCGGCATGACCTCGACGGGTACGACGATCTCCACGCGGCCGAGCGTACGCGCACGGGGGGTCGCGCGCCCCGGTGAGAGGGGTCTTGCGCGCGTCGTTGCGAGCGTGTCCCCGCCCGGCTTGACAGACCGGCAGGGATCGCCTTCCATACCCGTCCGATCGCGGGTGTAGCTCAGTTGGTAGAGCACAACCTTGCCAAGGTTGTTGTCGTCGGTTCGAATCCGATCACCCGCTCCAAATGACGCTGGGAGGCCGATCGCGCACGGATCCGCGCGGCCTCCCGGCAGTCCACTCGGGCCGCGCCGTCGACGGGCGACCCCTGCGAACCACCAAGGCACGTGGTTCACGAGCGCCCTACGGCAGGCGGAACAGGTTCATCTCCCACCGCCGCCCGGCCTCGTCGAAGGCCCACGACGTGTAGAACTCGGTCGTCTCGCCCGCGACGCGAAACCACGCGGCGGCGAAGTGTCCCTCGTCCGTCTGCCGGCTCTTCGCCAGGGTAGGCAGGCGGCCCCACTTTCGTCGCTCGATGCCTTTGTCCAGCGCACGAGTGAACACGCCCCGCTTCGAGGCGAGGAAGTGGCCGCGAACGTCCTCGACCCGATTCCCGTTCCACGCAGCCTCGAAAGCGGCGAGCGTGGCGTCGACGGACACGGAGGCACGGGGCCCCGGTTCACGGACCGGCTCGGTCCCCGACGTTCCGGCCAGGCGGGTCAGGAGGACGACGATCCCCACGAACGAGACGACGCCGACGGCGAGCCGCGTCCACAGGCGGCGTCGGGCGGCCAGTTCGTCGCGCCGAGCCGCGTCCCTGTGCCGCGTTCCGATCCCCGCCACGTCAACCTCGACGCGAGAACCCGATACGCGCCGGGCTGCGATGAGATCGGGACGGGACAGGAGGGCGGCCGCGTACCGGCGGGCCCAGAGGGCGGCACACCAGAACCCGGCGGCCAGCACGACAGAACCGGCGAGGCCTCTCCACGCGCGGAGGTCGCCGGGAGAATGGGTCGCGAACGCCACGAAAACGCTCGTTGCGAGAACGACCGTCGTCACCACGGCGGCGGTCATCGTCCATCGCACGGGGGAGCGTTCGACGAACCAGACGCCCAGCACGGCGTACGAGAGGAGCAGTCCGACGAGGACGAGCGCCCCTGGGCTCGCGCCACCCCCGAGGAGCATGGCCATGAACAGGAGTCCCAGGAGGATCGCGACGGCGACATAGCAGCCCTTGACGGCGCGGATCCAACGCTGGCCCCTGCTCACCTCGCGCGAGACCGCGACCCGCGCCCGCACATCCGCGGGCCCGCCGTCCGTTCGGCGACGGTCTTGGGAGCTCGGACTCGGACGAGTTCTCGCCACTCCCGCCTCCGCGCGAATGCCAACCGCCCCTCTCGGCCCCAGCGGGTCGGTGAGCACGACCCCGCGCTCGGCGGCGTAGCATAGCGCGATCGATGCTCGTCCTGTCGTGGCCGGCCGTCCTGCTCGCCTACGCGACGGGCTTCCTCGTCACCGCGTGCGTCCTCTTCCTCGCGAGGAAGCGCGAGCCGGCGCCCGTCCTCCTGCTCACGGCGATCTTCTGGCCCATCGCGCTCCTGCAACTCGCGACCTGGGCGACCGTTCGCGGGCTCCGACGTCTCGTCGGGGCGGGAGCCCGTCGCCCGCCGAAGTAGCGCTCAGGCTGTGTCTGAAATCTGCTTCGTAGCGAGCCCGACGCGACCGAAGCGAGGCGGGCAAGCGCAGGCCGAGGGCCCCGGACGCGGGTTCCTACCCGTTGAGGAGACCCGAGGCCGAGCACGCCCGCCGCAGCGAGAGGATCGTCGGGCGCAGCCGAAGCGCGTTTCAGACGCAGCCGAGGCCTCGACCGCCGCGCGGCGCTCTTCGGGGGCGTCGTGACCGCGACCCCGCCGGGACCCGAGTCCCCTGCCCCGGCGCAGGGCCTCGGGCGGCGCGGGACCGCTCGGCGGCCCGGCCCGTTTCCAAGGGACTGCGGACGTGGGGCCCTGCGTCTCTATTCGAGGAGTTGGATCAGGCCCGAGAGCTCGTCGGCGGGCATCCCGACCTTCGCAGGCTCGCCGACGACGAGGATGTAGATCGTGTGCCGCCGCTGGAGGATCCACGCCACCATCGGCGAGTTGCCCCCCGCCTCCAAACGCTTCGCTGGCAGGCCCGCGACCGTGTCGGCCGATTCGGTGGGCTCCGGCGCGCCCTTCACTTCCCGCCGCAGCACCTGCATTGCGAGGTCGCGGAGCAGCCGATCGTCCATCTGCACGCCGTGCGCGTGGACGCCGCCGGCCAGCACTGTCGCATCGGCCCTCGAGAACAGGACCATCGAGCCGAGCGGACGCAGGGCGGGCGCAGTCGCGTTCCCCAGTCTCCAACCCTCGCCCGGCGGCTTCCGGAGGCGGAATCCGAGTCGGTGGTCGACGAAGTCGCCGTCGCGCCGCTCAACCTCCGGGACCGCCCCGGGGAACGCGAACCCGCGGAGGGCGGCTGCCACCTGGGCTCTGGCGGCCGCGACGTTCCCGTCCAAGCCGGAGAAGCGGGCCTGGAACACCTTCATGCCGCGCACGACGCTGGTCACGACGTGACGGAGCGCGCCGGCGCCCGCGCCGGTGCGGACCTCGGTCGAGAGCGCCGTCGCGCCGGGCAGGAGGATCGTGCTGGGCTCCGGCACGGCGCCCACGGGCTCCAGGACCTGCACGAGCGCCGCGTGCAGCGCCTTCGGATCGCTGCTCCCGAACTCGTCCTCCGTCACGATGCCCTCGACTCCGGTCGAAGCGTCGCTCACGTGCAGGATCGCGTCCTCGTTGATCGCTCGCGCTTCCTGACCGGAGGTCGCCACCCAGTAGCCGGGCGGCTTCGTCCACGTGAACCCGCGCTGGAAGTCGCGGTAGACGCCCGACCGCAGGGCGTAGCCCGGACCAACCTGCTCCTGCGGGTCGGGTCCTCCCCGGAGCTGCGCCGCCAGCGCCTCACGGCGCGCCGCGTCGAGGAATCGCAACGACTTGACCGCCTCGAGGACGCGCGGTCGCGCGCGCTCCGCCAAGCCCTCCGCGGACCACCACAGCACCTGGACTGCGCGACCCGCGTCGACCCGAACGCCGTGGTGGAGAAGGAACGGTAGCTGGGCCGGGATCCGAACCGTCTGCATGGAGAAGTCCCTCCCGCCCACGATGAGCGAGGAGGGCTTCCCGACGGGCGAGTTCGACGAGGTCACTTGCGAGCGGAGCAGGTCAGCAAGCCCCTTGGCGTCCACACCCTGCGCGGCCTCGGAGGTGACCGTCACGTAGGCGTCCGGGTCGCCGCAGACGAGGCCGACGCAGGCCGAGTCGCTCATCGTGCTCAGCTCCGTGCCCACGGCCAGCCGCCAACCCGGAGGCGGGGCCCACTCGAGCCCGTTCACGGGGTCTTGGTAGACGCCGTCCTGGATTCGCCATCCGACGCCGCGGACCGGCAGGTCCGACTGCTTCTGGGCCCGTGGGCGGACCTCGCCTTCCGTGAACGTGAAGTGACGTGCCAGCGCGTCGAGACGTTCGCGATCGGCGTCCCCCTGGCACCACCCGACCAGCTGATACGCGAACCTCCCACGCAGCACGACCACGTGCCGGTACTGGACGAAGACCCGCTGGGCGTGCCCCCGACTCGACCAGCGCCGAGCGGGCATGCCCGCGACGGTCAGGCCCTCCGGCTCGGACAGTTCGGCTCCCTCGAGGGAAGCGCGCAACTCGTCGCGCAAGAGGCCGGTGATCTCGTCCAGCCCCCCCTCTCCGACCTCCTCGACGATCACCGCGAAGAACGCACCGCGCGAATCGCTCAGGCCGGCGATGGCATCCGCGACGAGGCTCTTCGCCTCGGTCTCCGAAAGGAGTCGCCACGTCGCGTCGGGTCGTCGGATGCGGAAGCGGTAGTCGGGATCCTCGTGGACCTCCGGGTCGCCGGCCGACGCGGAGCGCAGGGCTGTCGCTCCGAGGAGGGCGAGGATCACGAGCCCGACGCATGCGAGCAGGTGCTTCATGGGTGGACCTCGCTCCCCGGGCCCTTCGACTCTCTTCCATGGGTCCCGCCGTGGGCCCCGCTCCGGGCGCTCAGGGCCTCCGCGTCGTGCGCCGGGGGCGCGCGGCGGTCGTCGTGCGGACCCGCGCGATCGCGGGGGCGACCTCGCGCGCGTAGCAGGTCGGGCAGACGCCGTGGGAGAACGTCGCGTCGCTGTGCTCGACGACGTAGGCCTCGACGGCCTGCCACGCGTCGGACGACGTCCGGATCTTCTTGCAGTACGAGCAGATCGGGAGCAGGCCGCGCAGCGTCTTCACCTCGGCGAGCGCGGCCTCGAGGTCGCGGACGCGGTCGCGCAGCGACCGCTCGAGGGCGAGGAGGCGGATGCCGACGTGGAGGCGCGCCCGCAGCACCTCGGCGTGGTAGGGCTTCGACATGAACTCGTCGGCGCCGGCGTCGAGGCCCGTGACCACGTCCTCGCGCTCCGTCTTGCCCGTCAGCAGCAGGACGTAGGCCCACGACCGGTCCGAGGCGCCGCGCACGCGCCGACAGAGGTCGAGCCCCGACAGCCCGGGCATCACCCAGTCGGTCACGACGATCTCGACCGGCTCGCGCTGGAACAGGGCCCACGCCTCGAGCCCGTCCGCCGCCGGGAGGGGCGTGTGCCCGAGACGCTCGATCTGGCGCGCGAGGATCTCGCGCGTCGCGGCGTCGTCTTCGGCGACGAGGATCTTCATGCGTGTTCCGCGGCGCCGGCCGGTACGGTCGTCCCCGCGAGCCGCCCACGATACGGGAACGGCCGGCGCCGCGCCCGGAACGGGGCCGGCGTCCTTTAGGATCCTTCACGCGCCCGAGCCGGTGCCGACTCGGCGGGAGCGCCCCATGGACACCACCCCGCCCCTGGACCCTGCCGTCGCGCGCCGCGACCTCGCCGCGATCGCGGTCGACGCCTGGGAGCACCGGCTCGAAGAGTCGCCCACCCTGTGCACGAACCTCGGCCTCGACCGGGGCCTCGACCGGCTCGACGAGCGCGGCCCGACGGCGCGCGCGCGCAGGGAGCGGGCGCTCGAGGCGCTCCGCCTGCGCGTCGAGGCGCTTCCGCCCGACGCGCTCGAGGGCGAGGATCGCCTGACGCGCTCGATCCTCGTGCGCTCGCTCTCCGAGTCGCTCGAGGCGCTGACGCACCACGGCTGGGAGTGGTCCCTCGACCCGTTGATGGGGGCTCACCTCGAGCCGCAGGCGCTCGTCGGCAAGCACCCGTTGCGAACGCCGGCGGACGTCCGCGCGCTCGAGGCGCGCTTCGCCGCCGTGCCGGCGCTCCTCGCCCAGCACGTCGGCGACCTGAAGGAGGGCCTCGAGTCGGGGCGCGTCGCGCCCAAGGTGGCCCTCGCCCGCGTCGTCGCGCAGCTGAAGGCGTTCCTCGCGACTCCGCCCGAGTCCACGTCCTTCGGCCGGATCGCCGGCCGCCTCCCGACGGAGTGGATCGAGGCGACGCTGGCG
>DATLLK010000107.1:0-7387 GCA_035537895.1 Planctomycetota bacterium | reverse complement strand
CAGCAGGCCCATGGACGCCGCGATCGCGGCACGGGACAGGGAGACGTTCGTCATCGCGCGAGGTGCTCCGGGGCCGGCGAGCCGCCAGCCGAAGGGAGAAAATCCTAACGGCGCCCGGGGGCGCTGGGGAGCGGGGAACCCGCGTCGCCCCGGCGCGCGGCCGGTCGGCCTACCGACCGACCGGGGGGACGGCGCCCGGGGGGCGGATGCGCAGGTCCACGAACCGCGACCGGTCGAGCCGGAGGACGACCGCGCGGACGTCCGTCCGGCCCTTCGCCCGTGCCGCCGCGAGCAGGTCCGCGAATTGGTGCGGGTCGCGCACCGGCGTGCCGTCGACCTCCGTCAGCACCTCGTGGCGGGCGATCCGCGCCTGGTGCGCCGGAGACCCCTCCTCGACGTCGGCGATGAGGACGCCCGGGGCGTCGGGCGCGAGCCGCAGGCCGTGCCGCACCTCGTAGGTGAGCTCCTTCACCGCCAGCCCGCTCTCGTCGTCCCGCGCGCCGGGCGCGTTGCTGACGTCGTGCGGCGCGGTCTCGACGGCCAGCTCGAACGTCGTCGCCTCCCCGGCGCGCAGGGCCTCCACGCGGTATCGCGTGCCCTCGCCCCAGGCCTCGAGCAGGCGCACGAGGGCGTTGACGCGGGGCGCCCACGGCCGCGCGAACTCCGCGTCGTCCGACCAGTCGACGGCGCCCGCCGTGTCGCGCAGGTCGACCGGCGCCGACTCCGTCCCGTCGGCCGAGAGCCGGCGCGCCGCGAGCAGCAGGTCGTCGGGGCGCATCCCCGCGCGGGCCGCGGGCGAGCCCGCGTGGACGACGTTGACGAGGAGGCCGCGCGTCCCGTCGCGCGTCGGGCCCGTCACGTCGAGCGCCTCGGCGACCGTCGCCCCGCGGACCGGCTCGTACTCGACGCCGAGCCACATCCGCTTTCGCGCGTCGCGCGACGCCACGGGCATGACGCGTCGGTCGAGGTCCTCGGCGATGGAGGCGGGAGTGCCGAGGTCGGCGAAGGTCGCGGCCACGACCCCCCGTCCCGTCTCGTCGTCGCCCCCGCGGCGCGTGGCCGCGCGGTCGACGTCGTGGGGGAGGAGCTCGACGGCCGCCCCGAGGACGTTCCCGTCGAGATCGAGGAGGAACGACCCCGCGGGCACGGCCTCCTCGCTCGCGTCGTAGGCGAGGTCGCCGTAGCCGCGGGCGCGCCCGAGGCTGCGGTCGTACTCGACGAGGTCGCGCCGCGCGCCCGCGCGCCAGCCGACGCGGTGCACGAGGAAGGCGTGCTCGGCGGGGGGGAACGGCGCCCGGCGGTCGGGCATCGCCTCGACCGTCGCGCCGTCGATCCGCACGACGAAGGCGCCGAGGCTCTTCAGCCGCCCCTCGAAGACCGCCTCGTAGACGGGGCCGCCGTCCTCCTCGACGACGATCCGGCCGATCCGGCGGACCCATGCGTCGGGGAGCACGGCGGGCACGAGCAGGCGGTCCGCGGCGATCGCAAGGCCCCACCAGCGCGTCTCGTCGTCGGGCTCGGGCGTGGGGGAGGTCGTGCCGAACGGGCCGAAGGGACCCGCGAGCAGCGCGTCGGGATCGGCCGACGCGGGCTGGAAGGTGATGCGGACGCGGTGGACGTGGGACGACTCGTTCAGCGCCGCGGCGCGCTCGTCGAGCGAGGCGAACGGCACGACGCGGGCGAGGTCGGCGAGCACGTCGGGGCCGCGCCAGGTGGACCCGAAGAGGTCGAGCGCGGGGCAGAACCGAAGGCCCATGGGCGCGCCGTCCTCCCGGACGACGAGGTCCGCCGTGCGCGAACGGTTCGTGCCGGAGAGGCCCGCGGGCGTCTTGTCGGGGAGGCCGTAGGAGAAGCCCGCTCCGCGCCACGCGCGCCGGCGCACGCCGCCGAGCGCCTCCACCCACGTCTCGAGCCCGCGGATCCCCTCGGCGACGGAGCCCGCGTAGAGCGGCGTCTCCTCCGTCACGTCCACGCGCGCGGGGAAGGGGACCGGCTCCGCGGGGAGGTCGGCGTCCGTCGTGACGACGACCGCGCCGCAGCGGGGGAGGACGCCGTGGAGGCGCCCGGCGACGGCGGTGCCGTCGCGCGACTCGACGGAGACGGAGCGGATCGCGCCCGGCGGAAGGAACACGTCGGAGAGCACGACGGTGCGCCGGTCCCGCACGACGAAGCCCGGCACGCGCATCGACATCCGCCACCGCCGGAACACCTCGGTCGAGGAGTTGGGGTCGGGGCCGACGGCGCCCTCGGCCTCGGCCTTCAGGTCGCGCTGGAACCCGATCACGACGAGGACGGCGTGCCGCTCGACGCGGTCGAGCACCGGGCGGGACGACGGGCTGTCGGCCGGGTGCGCCCTCCGCGCCAGCACGAGGAGGAACAGGGTCACGAGGACGAGGACGCGGGTGCGGCGCACGGTCAGCGCTCCCCGAGGTCGGCGCGGGTGAAGTCGATGGCGAGGAAGGAGCGGCGCCCGTCGCGCAGCACCTCGACGAGCGCGGTGCGCTTGGGCCGCGAGTCGAGGCACGCCTTGGCGTAGGCGGTGGCGAGGTCGCCGAGGCCGTCGACCTTCTCGCGGTCGACGGAGATCACGACGTCGCCCTCGCGCAGGCCGGCCTGCGCCGCGTTGCCCGGGAACCGCACGCCGAGCACGTAGGCGCCCGTGCGGCGGTGGAAGGCGAGGTCGGGCGTCCGCTCGCGCGTGATCGCCTGGAAGGTCGCGTTCCACCGCGGGGCCTCGAACCCGTCGAGGTCGCAGTCGTCGCAGAGGTCGGGCACGACGGGGATCGTGAGCGTCTCCTTGCCGCGCAGCACCTCGAACGGGGTCGGCGACCCGGCGGGGAGGTCCGCGAGCGCCCACCGGATGGGGGGGAGGTCCTCGCGGTAGCGGCCGCGCGTCACGAAGTCGCCCACGCGCAGGAGGCGGTCGCCGGCGCGGATCCCGGCCGTCTCGGCGGGGCTCCCGGGCGCCACGTCGTCGACGATCACGCCCGTGTCGCCATCGAACACGGTGTTCTGCGTGTAGTCGACGAGGGGCCGGAGCACGAGCCCCGTGTGGCTGCGCACGACGCGGCCGTCGCGGCGCAGGCGCTCGACGACGCTCTTCACGACGTCCACGGGGATCGCGAACCCGAGGCTGCTGGCCATCTGGACGCCGAGCGTGTTGATGCCGACGACGCGCCCGCGGGTGTCGACCAGCGGGCCGCCCGAGTTGCCGGGGTTGATCGCGGCGTCCGTCTGGACCCAGTTGTTCCAGGCGTGCTGCTCGCCGTCGCCCAGGTGGCGGCGGGCGTTGCTCACGATGCCCAGCGAGATCGAGCGCTCGAACCCGTAGGGGGCGCCCATCGCCATGACGAACTGCCCCTCCTCCACGTCGCCGGACGTTCCCATCGAGGCCGAGGGGACGGTCTCGCCCGGGGAGAGCGCGAGCTTTAAGAGCGCGAGGTCGGTCGACTCGTCGAGCCCGACGATCGTCGCGTCCACGCGCCGCCGGTCGTTCAGCACGCACTGGATCTCGCGCGCGTTCTCGGCCACGTGGTGGTTCGTGACCACGTACCCGTCGGGGCTCACGATCACGCCGCTGCCGAAGACCTCGACGCGGCGCGCCTCCCCTCCCGACAGGTCCTCTTGGACGGGGCGCACGAAGACGACGGCGGGGAAGACCTTCGCCTTGGCGCCGTCGATGACGGACTGGAAGTCGAGCGGCGCGCGCACCTCGCCCTCGGCGTCGGGGAGGCCCGCCCGGCTCGCCGCGACCGCGAGCGTCGCGCCGAGGACAGCCGCCTGCCAGGGCCTCATGCGCGTACCTCCTCCACGAGGGCGCGCCCGGCGGGCGCTCCCGAACCCTCCCGTTGGATCGGTCGGAGGCCGCAAGCGGCGTACGGGGCGGAGGTCCGCGCGCAGCCGCCTCCCCAGGTTCGCCGTTAACCGTTCCATGGCAACGACTTAGGTCGCATGACCGGCTGACAGCGCCAGGCGCACTTCGCCGTCCAGGACTGCCAAACGGCGAACAGCGCCAGGCGCACTTCGACGGTCAGGCGACGAGTCCGGCGGACAGCGCCAGGCACGGTTGGCCGCCTTCGCCCGGTGTTAGGCGGGGCGACGAGATCGCGGACGGAGAGCGGTGACCAAGCCGGCAAGTAGCGCGACGAGGCCGGCCCAGGGGGCGAGCGTGCGGAGGGGGAGCTCGCGCGCGGCCCAGGACGCTTCGTCGCGGAAGGTCTTCAACTTGTCGATGCCTTCGGTGTCGAAGTCGGCCGGGGCCAGGTCGACGCGCTCGATCGTCGGACCCGCGTCCCCGAATTCGATCCCTAGAAAGTGGTACGGGTGGTCCGCCTCGAGGCGGCTCCCCGCGCCGCCCGTCACGACCTGCGTCGCGCGACCGATCGACGACCGGTCGTAGCCGTGCCAGTGCGAACAGAGCACGAGCGCGCCCCGGGCCTCGCAGACCGCTTGCACGCGACGCGTCTCCGGGGCGCCCTGCGGGAGCGGCTTGTCCTCGCGCCCCGGCGGCGCCCACAGCGGATGGTGGACGCACACCACGAGGTGTCGCGCCGACGGGCCCGCCTGCGCGACGAGGCGCTCGAGCCGGTCGGCCTCCGACGGCGCGAGCCTGCCGCGCGCGCTGTCGAGCCCGACGACGAGGACGTCCCGCGCGACGAACGCCCAGCCCCCGGCGCCGAGGACCTCGCCGTACGGTCCGAGCGCGTCCCAGGGGTCGAGGTCGTGGTTGCCGGGAACGAGCCACGTCGGGACGCCTGTTCCCTGGATCTTGTCGCGCAGGACCTCGAAGGCGTGGACGCGGGCCATCCCGACGAAGTCGCCGAGCCCGACCACCGCGTGCGGGCGGCGCGCGCGGACGGCGTCGAGCAGTCGCTCGAACACGGTGACGCCGCCGCGGCAGTCGCCCCACGCGATCAGGCGCAGCGGTTCCCCTCCCGCGGCCGGGAACGCCGGCGCCGCGCCCACCGTGGGCCGCACGGCGAGGCCGTCCGAAGGCAGCGCCGCCGCGAGCCCGCGCCCCTCGTACGGGCGCTCGCCGCGCAGGTGGCCGTGGAGGGCGAGGCCGAAGACGACGGCGACGGCGCCGCCCGCGGCCGCCGTTGCGAGCCCCGCGAGCCTCGGGGCGCGAGCCAGCAGGAGCGTCAGGCCCACCGTCCCGAGCACGAGGGACGCCGCGAGGCCGACCCACGTCGCGCCGGCGCCCGTCGTCCACCACGCCGCGCCGGCGAGGAGGAGCAGGAGTCCCGCCGCCATCCGGGCGCCCCGCCTCACGGGGTCTTTCCCCGCACGAGGGCGACCCGCCGACCCTTCCTCTGGAACGCATCGTCGCGCACGAGCACCTCCGCGGCGGCCCCGAGCGCGTCCGCCTGCCCGCCCGTCACGATCGCATGACGCCGCCCGTCTTCGACGAGCCAGGCCCGGACGCGCGCGGTCGTGTCCGCGTCGCTCGCACCGAGGATCTCGGGGATCCCGTCCCGGCCGACGCGCTCGATGGGCAGGTACCAGAGGTAGTCGGAGTGCGATCCGAAGACCGTCCAGCCGAGCGGCGCGCCGCGCGGGGTCGCACCGTCCACGGCGGCGAGGAACTCGCGGGAGCTCATCCGCGCGTCGAAGCGCGGGACGATCCACCCCGCGCCGAGCCCGAGGAGCGCCACGAGGCCGGAGATCGCCGTCGCCGCGATCGCGCCCGCGCGGCTCGTCCCTCGCCGGCGCAATCGGGCGAAGAGCGTGCCCCCGAGCGCGGCACCGAGCGCGGCGGCGATCCACGGCAACGCGTCGTCGCGGTCGAGCGCGGGGACCACGGTGCCGGCGACCCAGATCGCGGCGAGCAGCGCGAAGGGAAGCGCCACCGCGCGGGCGAGGTCGTCGGCGGCCGCGCGGGCCGCGAGCCAGCGCTCGACGACCAGCGCCGCGAGCACGGCGCCCATCGGGAACACGACGGGGACGAGGTAGTGGGTCTGCTTCGGCCGCAGGAGGGACTGGAGGACGAACGTCACCGCGAACGCGACGACGGGCAGCATCGCGCGCCGCGCGCCCTCGGGGGGCAGCGGACCGCGGAAGCGCCACGCGAGGCCCATCAGCGCGAGCGGGGTCCACGGCAGGGCGTAGAGCGGCCACTGCGCGACGTAGTAGAGCGGCCCGCGCAGGTGGCCGACGTTCTCCCCCTTCGCGTAGGCGAGGAACGTGTCGAGGTGGGCGGGGTCGCGCCACACGACCGCCGCGAACCACGACAGCCCGACGAGCACGGTGGCCGGCAGCCCCGCGAGGAAGGTCGGCCGCACGAGCGAGGCCGCGCGACCCGTCGCCGCGGCGTAGGCGATCGCGGCCGGCCACGTGAGCAGCAACGCGACCGGGCCCTTCACGAGGAAGGCGAACCCGACGAGCGCGTGGAACGCGACCGAGAGGAGGATTCGGCGCCGACCCGGCGGCGCCTCGAGGAACGCGTCGAAGGCGACCCACGCCCAGAGCACGCCGAGGGCAAGGAGCGTCTCCAGCTCGGCGAGGCGCGCCTGCCACAGGACCTTCGGCGTCGTGAGCAGCGCCAGTCCCGCGAGGAAGCCCGCCCGCGGGCCCGCGATCCGGCGCGCGAGGACGAACGCCGCCGCGAGGACGCCGAGGGTCGCGAGGACGCTGGGGGACCGGCCCGCGGCCTCCGAGTCGCCCCCGGCCACGGCGAACGCCGCCATCGTCGCCCACGCGTAGACGGGCGGCTTCGTCAGGTCGACGAGCCCGTTCGTGCGCTGGACGAGCGCGTCGCCCGCGAGGCGCATCTCCCGCGCGCTCTCGAGCGGCCGCCCCTCGCTCGCCTCCCACACGTCCTTCGCCCCGAGGCGCACGAACAGGAGGGGGAGGGCCGCCAGGAGGAGGAGGAGGCCGTACCGCGGCCCGCGCGCGTCCGTCCCGGTGCCGCCCGTGCCCGCCATCCGCGGGATCCTACGCGGACCGCCCCGTGCATGGCGTCGCGTCGCCCCGCGGCCCCCGTAGGATTTCCTTTCGCCCCGTCCGCGCGGGCCGGCCGGTCCGGCGCCGTCGGGTCCGCCGCTCGCGCGACGCGCAGCACTCGGGAGGCACGCGATGAATCGACGGCTCGTCGTGAACGCCGACGACGCGGGGCTCGACCCCGCGCGCGACGCGGCCATCCTCGCGGCCGCCGACCGGGGCGTGGTCCGCTCCGCGAGCGTCGTGGCGAACGGGCCCACCGCGGAGGCCTTCCTCGCCGCGGCGCGGCGCATCCCCGGCCTCTCCCTCGGCCTGCACATCAACCTGACGACCGGCCACGCGCTCGCGGGCCGCGCGTTCACCCTGACGCAGCCCGACGGGACGTTCCTCGACCGGAAGGATCTCGTCTGGCGGCGCGCCGTCGACGGTCAGGTGGACGCCCGCGAGG
>DATLLK010000106.1:0-7699 GCA_035537895.1 Planctomycetota bacterium | reverse complement strand
GACGAAGGGCTCGAAGAGGCGCGCCCGCACCGTGTCGGGGACGCCGGGCCCGTCGTCGCGCACGGCCACGCGGACGGCGCCGCCGCCGTGCGCGGTCGCGATGTCCACGCGGCCGGGCTTGCCGGTGGCGCGGATCGCCTGCACGGCGTTCCTGACGAGGTTGACGAGCACCTGCTGCAGCGCGCCGCGATCGCCCTCCACGGCGGGCAGCGCCCCGTCCAGGTCGGGCACGAGCACCACGTCGTTCGCGCGCGCCTCCGACGCGAGCAGGTCGCCGACCGAGGTGACCACCTCGTTCAGGTTGACGGGCCCGCGCTCCGGGCCGCGGCGGCGCGCGACGGAGAGGAGGCTCGCGACGATCCGCGACGTGCGCGTCGCCTGCTCGCGCACGCGCGAGAGGATCCGCCCGGCCTCGGGCGGGAGGCCCGCGCCCTGGAGGAGGTCCGCGTAGCTGACGATGGCGGCGAGCGGGTTGGCGAGCTCGTGGGCGACGCTCGCGAGCGTGTGCCCGACGAGGACCATCTTCTCGGCCTGCATCAGGCGCTGGCGGCTGTTCTCCTCTTCGGTGACGTCGGCGAGCGTGACGAGCGTCCCGAGCCGCTCCTGCCCGTCGAGGACGCCCTCGGCGGTCGCCATGACGCGGGCGGGGCGGCCGCCGCTCCCGGCCGCCGTCAGCGCGCAGCGCCGCACGGTTCCGGGCGGCAGCTTCGCGAGCTCCTCCGACGTCAGGTCGCCCAGCGTGATCCGCCCGTCCGCGTCCTGCCCGAGACGCAGCAGCAGCTCCCGCGCCGCGGGGTTGGCGAGGGTCACCCTGCCGTCGGGGCCCACGACCAGGACGCCCTCGCGCGTCTGCCCGAGGAGGAGGGCCATGCGGCGGCGCTGCGCCTCGCGCGAGCGCTCGATGCGCCGGACCGCCTCGCCGGTCTGGCGCGCGATTTCGGCGAGCGTTCCGACGCGGTCGCCCGCCAGCGCCTGCCGGCGGCCGTCCGCGAGGAGGATCACACCGGCGACGCGCCCCGTGGCGTGGATGGGGACCGCGGTCGTCGTGAGCGAGTTCGCACGCGCGGGCGCCGACGGGGAGGTCGAGCGCACCTCCACGTTCGCGGGCTCCGCGCCCGCGCCGATCTCCTGCGCCGCCTTCAGCAGCGACGCGCACCGCCGCTCGATCAGCGAGCGGTCCAGGCGCCCGGACTCCTCCCAGATGGCGGTGCGCTCGCGCGAGTCCTCGAGCAGGACGGCGCGCGCGTCGACGGGGAAGTGCCGGCGCAGGTGGGCGAGGAGGGCCTCGGCGAGCTCCTTCAGCGACTCCGCGGAGGACGTCTGCGAGAGGAGGGCCGCCACGTCGGTCACCTGGGCGTCGCGGGCGCGGACCTCCTTCTCGACGGCCTGCGCCGTACGGCGGCGGCGCGCGTCGAGGTCGAGCCATCCCGTGACGGCGCCGGTCTCCCACGCCGCGGCCCAGAGCGCGAGGAGCCGCAGGCCGAGGAGCACCTCGCCGCCGACGGGGCCCTTCGGGGCTTCCGCCGTCGAGGCCTCGAGGAGGACGAGCAGCGTGGCGGCGAGCCCTCCGAGCGTCGCGGCCGCCGCGCTGCGGCCCGTGACGGCGACGAGCAGGGCGACGATGTAGGCCGCGAGGAAGGACACGTCGCTTGGCGGGAGCGAGTGCACGTGGACGCCCGACCCGAGCCAACTCGCGGCGGCGCCCAGCAGGAGGACGTCGCCCGCGACGACCGTCATGGGGGCGGCCGAGCGCACGAGCAGCCAGCGCGGGACCAGGGTGCCCAGGACGAACCAGCCCGCGATGCCCCACGCAACGGCGCGGAGCGGGCCCTCCGACGGGATGGTCCGCCCGCTCGCGATCCAGGTCGCCACGAGGGCGATGCCCAGCACTCCGGCTCGTGCGAGGAGCAGGACGGAGGATCGGGTCTGAGCCATGCGGGCACGGATTCCCGGCGCCGTCCCTCGGCGCGCGAGGAGGGGACCGGCGTCCCTATCGGTCCCCGGGGGCCTCCGGGTGAAGCGGCGTGTGGAGCATGCGGCGCCCCACGTCCGGGGGTTTCCTTCCCCCCGGTGGAGGAGGGGGTAGGAAGGGGCCGTGTTCCTGCCCGATCCGAGCGGTCACCGCGACGTCGCCCTGGGCCTGTGCCGCACCGCCGGCAAGGTCCTCCTCGTCCTGAACGCGCGGTCCGCTCAAGGGACCGCCGTGCGCTGCTGGGACCTCCCCGGCGGCACGGTCGAGCCGGGGGAGAACGTCGAGGCGGCCCTCGCCCGCGAGTGGGAGGAGGAGGTCGGCTGGCGACCCACGATCGGCGACCTGCAACTGGTCGTCGAGGGACGAAAGCGCCCGGCGCCCGGCGCGCCGCCCCTCTACTCGTGGCGGGCGTTCGTCTTCGACGTGCCGCCGCCGCCGTTCGGCGTCATGCCGACGCCCGGGCCCGAGATCGACAAGGTGGAACTGGTGCGCGAAGCGGACGCCATGATGCGCATGACGGCGCCCTACCAGGCTCCGGTCCGCCGTCTCCTCCAGGACCCGGGCGGCCGCCGCTACGCCGAGGTGGACTGGATCGAGGCGCCGGCCGACGACGCGGGCCTTCCCTTCGACGCCCGCGTGCGCCACCTCCTCGTGCTCGCGGCGGCCGCGGCGGTGGGGGAGGCGTCGCTCGTCGCGTCGCAGACGGCCGCGGCACTCGCGTCGGGCGTGACGGCCGCCGACCTCGAGGAGACGCTCCTCCAGATCGTGCCCTACGCCGGCTTCCCTCGCGCGCTCGCCGCGTTCGCCGCGGCGCGCCCGCACCTCGGGAGCGCCGCGCCCGGGGGCGAGACGCCGGGCGCGGCCTGGCCCGCGGGGGGAGCCGCCGCGTTCCGCGCGGTGTACGGCGACACCACGGACCGCGTGCGCGCGGGGCTCGCGGGCCTCCACCCCCTGCTGCCCGCGTGGACCTTCGAGTTCGCCTACGGGCGCGTGCTCGCGCGGCCCGGGCTCGACCTCGTGACGCGCGAGCTGCTCGGCGTGGCGATCCTGACGGCGATGGGGCGCGCCGACGACGCGCTGCTCGGCCACATGCGCGCCGCGATCCGCGCCGGCGCGTCGCGCGAGGCCGTGACGGGCGCGGTGTCGGTGGTGCCGGCCTCGGCCGGGGCGGGGAAGCGCGCCGCCGCCCGCGAGCTTCTCGAGCGCATGTAGCGCGCCACCCGCGGCGGACCGCCTACTTCGCCTCCTCCACCTCGCCCGCGACGCCGATCGTCGTCACGAACGCGGCCGAGCCCCCGCCGCCGAGCAACGGCTCCGTCGAGGCCTTGTCGAATTTCTCCTGCTGCGCGCTCGAGAGGCCGTTGCGCATCCGCCGCTTCGCCTCGTCGCGGATCCGCTGGTCGGCCTGGCCGTAGGTCTCGCTGCGGCCCGGCACCATCTTGTTGCGGAAGGCCTCCGCCTTCGTCATGTCGAAGCGGAAGGTGCCGCCCTCGGCGGAGAAGATCTCGCGCTGGGCCTGCGCCCACGTCTTCCCCTCGTCGTCGGGGATCTTGCGGAGCGCCTCCGCCTGCTCCTGCGCCTCGGCGACGACGCGCTCGAATTCGGCCTTCTGCTGGTCCGTCAGCTCGAGGTCCTCCTTCGCGTCCTCGATCGACATGTAGACGCGGCCGCCCGCGGGGGTCGTCAACCGCGGCATCGGCGCCGCGGCGAACGGGCGGGGCTGCTGCCGGGTCGTCTCCTCGAGCGCCGCCAGGCGCTTCTCGAGATCGGTGACGCGTGCCGGCACGGTCGCGGCGCGCGCCGCTGTGGCCGGGGCGCTCTCCGTCGCGGCCGTCGGCCCGCCAGCCGCCGTCGTCTCCGCGGGCGGGGAGCCCAGCGCCGAGGCGAGCCGCGGGGCCGCGGGTCCCGCAACGGGGGCGCCCTCGAGGGCGACGACGCGGGCCTCGAGCGCCGTCAGGACGTCGAGGTCGCGGCGCAGGCGATCGACCTCGGCGCCCGCGGACTTCGAGGTCCAGAGGAGCCAGCCGCTCGCGGCGAGGGCGACGACGGATACGAGCAGGGCGACCTTCTGCACGACGCACCTCCGAAGGAGTGGGACGGCGGGCAGCCTACCGAGGTTCCCGGCTCACTCGGCCAGGGTGACGAGCGGCGCGCCCTTGTCGACCGCCTGACCGGGGGACACGTGGACCTTCGTCACCGTCCCGTCCCGGTCGGCGCGGACCTCGTTCTCCATCTTCATCGCCTCGAGGACGAGGAGGGGCGTGTGGGTCGCGACCTTGTCGCCCACCTTCACCCGGATCTCCTTCACGACGCCCGGCATCACGCTCCGGATCTCGCCCCCGCCCGCGGGCTTCCTGGCGCCCCCCGTCCACTGCCGCGTCTCCCGCGTGCGCTCGTCCTCGACGGGGACGCGCACTTCGCGGTCGTGGAACGCGAGGACCGCCGTCCCGCGCTCGAACCGAGCCGTCAGGGCGTAGGAGGCGTCGTCGAGCAGCAGCGAGTAGAGGCCCGTGCCGGGGATGGGGGCGACGTCGGCGGCGTGCGCCACGCCGTCCACGAGGACCGTGGTGCCGTCGCGGCCCGCGACGATCTCGACGACGCGCGTGCGCCCTTCCCACTCGACGAAGTACTTCACCGGGGCCACTCCCCGATGCGGCGGCGCCCTTCCCGGACCCACGCGCTCTCGGCTCCGCCCGTCCCCGCGCCCGGCCCGGGGACGGACCTCGCCGGCGTCGCGCGGTGGAGCGCCAGGGCCGCGGCCACGACGGGCGCCAGCCCGAGCGACGCCGTCTCCGGGTCGCCGTCCCCCGCGCCTCGCGGCGCGTAGTCGTCGAGCAGCGTCGTGTCGTAGTCGCCCGCGACGAAGCGGGGGTCGGCGAGCACGTCGAGGAGGAGGGGCACGTTCGTCGTGAGCCCGCCGATCCGCGTCTCGTGCAGCGCGCGGACGAGGCGGGCGATCGCCGCCTCGCGCGTCGCGGCGTGCACGACCAGCTTCATCAGGAGCGAGTCGTAGAAGAGCGTGATCTCCTGCCCGACGAACAGGTGCCCGTCGATGCGCACGCCGGGCCCGCCCGGGAGCTGGAGCGCCTCGACGCGCCCCGTGCAGGGCATGAAGCCGTTCGCGGGGTCTTCCGCGCAGATGCGCGCCTCGATCGCGTGCCCGCGCCCCGGCGGCGGCCTGCCGCCGAACGAGAGCGGAAGGCCCTGGGCCACCCGCAGCTGCTCGCCCACGAGGTCCACGTCGAAGCGCATCTCCGTGACGGGGTGCTCGACCTGGAGACGGTTGTTCATCTCCATGAAGTGGAACGCGCCGTCGCCGCCGAGCAGCATCTCGACCGTGCCCGCGTTGCGGTAGCCCGCGCGATTCGCGACCGCGAGCGCCGCGTCCTGCATGCGCCGCCGCAGGTCGTCCCCGACGGCGGGCGAGGGGCTCTCCTCGAGCACCTTCTGGTGGCGGCGCTGGACGGAGCACTCGCGCTCGCCGACCGCGGCGGCGTTCCCGTGGTCGTCGACGATCACCTGGATCTCGACGTGGCGCGGGCGGGTGACGAAGCGCTCGAGGTAGACGACCTCGCTCCCGAACGACGTCTTCGCCTCGGAGGCCGCACGGCGCACGGCGTCCGTGAGGTCTCCGGCCCGCTCGACGCGCCGGATGCCCTTCCCGCCGCCGCCGCGCGCCGCCTTGACGAGGAGCGGGAAGCCCACCGTCGCGGCCGCCGCGAGGAGCGCCTTCGCGTCGGTGGGGTCGGCGACCTCGGCGCCGGGCACGACCGGGGCGCCGGCGGCGACGGCCGTGCGCCGCGCGGAGAGCTTGTCGCCCATCATGCGCATCGCCGAGGCCGGCGGTCCGACGAAGACGAGGCCCGCCGCGTCGCACGCCTCGCGAAACGTCGGGTTCTCGGAGAGGAACCCGTAGCCGGGGTGCACCGCGTCCGCGCCGGTGCGCCGGGCCGCCGCGAGGATCGCCTCGACGTTCAGGTACGAGTCGCGCGGCGGGGGCTCGCCGATGCGCACGGCCTCGTGCGCGCCCCGCACGTGGAGCTCGGTCCGGTCGGCGTCGGAGTACACCGCGACGGTGCGCAGGCCCATCTCGTGGGCCGCGCGGATCACCCGGAGGGCGATCTCGCCCCGGTTCGCCACCAGGAGCTTCGTGATCGGGCGCGGGGCGGCCGTCACAGCGGGATGTTGCCGTGCTTGCGCGGCGGATTGCGGTCGCGCTTCGTCGAGAGGTAGGACAGCGCCGTGATGAGCCGGGCGCGGGTGGTCTTCGGCTCGATCACGTCGTCGAGGTAGCCCCGCTCGGCCGCCGCCCAGGGGCTCGCGAAGCGGTCGCGGTACTCGGCCGCCTTGCTCTCCTCGGCCGCGGCGGGGTCGGGCGCCGCCGCGATCTCCTTGCGGAAGATGATCTCGACCGCGCCCTTCGCGCCCATCACCGCGACCTCGGCCGTCGGCCAGCCGACGCACCAGTCGCTGCGGATGTGCTTGCTCGACATGACGCAGTACGCGCCGCCGTACGCCTTGCGCGTGACGACGAGGAGCTTCGGGACGGTCGCCTCGCAGTACGCGTAGAGCAGCTTCGCGCCGTGCTTGATGATCCCGTTCCACTCCTGGTCGGTGCCGGGGAGGAAGCCGGGCACGTCCTCGAAGGTGACGAGGGGGATGTTGAACGCGTCGCAGAAGCGCACGAACCGCGCGCCCTTGAGCGAGGCGTGGATGTCGAGGCAGCCGGCGAGCACCTGGGGCTGGTTCGCCACGATCCCGACCGGGCGGCCGTTCAGGCGCGCGAAGCCGACGACCATGTTCTCCGCGTAGGAGTCGTGGACCTCGAGCAGGTCGCCGTCGTCCACGATCAGGCGGATCGCCTCCCGGATGTCGTAGGGACGGTTCGGGTCGCTCGGCACGAGGGAGTTCAACCGCTCCTCGGCCCGGTTGGGGTCGTCGGTCGGCACGCGGACCGGCGGCGACTCCGCGTTGTTCTGCGGGAGGAAGGAGAGCAGCCGGCGCAGGAGCCCGATCGCGGCCGCGTCGTCGCGGGCGCGGAAGTGGACGACCCCCGACTTCGTCGCGTGGGCCGCCGCGCCGCCGAGGTCCTCGCTCGAGACCTCCTCGTGCGTGACGGTCTTCACGACGTCGGGCCCCGTCACGAACATGTAGGACGTGCCCTCGACCATCACGATGAAGTCGGTCAACGCGGGGGAGTAGACGGCCCCGCCCGCGCAGGGGCCCATCACCGCCGACAGCTGCGGGACGACGCCCGAGCAGAGCACGTTGCGCAGGAAGATGTCGGCGTAGCCCGCCAGCGAGACGACGCCCTCCTGGATGCGGGCGCCGCCCGAGTCGTTCAACCCCACGATCGGGACACCCGTGCGGAGCGCCGTGTCCATCAGCTTGCAGATCTTCTCCGCGTTGGCGCCGGAGAGGGAGCCGCCGAAGACGGTGAAGTCCTGCGCGAACACGGCGACGGGCCGTCCGTCCACGCGGCCCATGCCCGCGACGACGCCGTCGCCCGGCACGATCTTCTTGTCCATGCCGAACTCGCGGCACCGGTGCGTCTTGAACGCGTCGATCTCGTCGAAGGTGCCCGGGTCCAGCAGCAGGTCGAGCCGCTCGCGCGCCGTGAGCTTGCCCTTCTCGTGCTGCTTGCGGATCGCCTCGGCGCCGCCCCCGAGCTCGGCGGCCGCGCGCCGGGACCGAAGCGCCGGGATCCTCGCGTCCTCGCTGTTGCCC
>DATLLK010000105.1:0-5131 GCA_035537895.1 Planctomycetota bacterium | reverse complement strand
CGTGCCCGCCGAGGTGGTCGGGGGCGACTTCTACGACTTCCACGAGCTGGGCGGCACGACGGGGGTCGTCGTGGGGGACGCCGTGGGCCACGGGCTCTCGGCCGCGCTCGTCGCGCGCGACGTGGTCGTCGGGCTGCGCGTCGCGCTCGACCGTCGCCGGCCGGCGCCGGGCGTGCTCGCGCGCTTGAACCGCGTGCTGCGCGCCGGGCTGCCGGGCCGCGCGTTCGCGTCGCTCTTCTACGTCGAGGTGCACCCGGACGGGCGCTTCGAATACGTGAGCGCGGGCCATCCTCCGGCGCTCTGCGTGACCGCGTCGTCGCGCCGCGCGCTCCGCCGTGGCGGCCCCGTGCTCGGGCCGTTCGAGCAGGTGTCCTTCCGCCGCACGAGGGGCCGACTTCGCGTGGGGGAGATGCTCGTGCTCTACACGGACGGGATCGTCGAACGCCGCAACCTGCAGGGGGAGACGTTCGCCGAGCACCGCCTCGCCGACGTCGTCGCGTCGTGCGCCGACGCGCCGGTTCAGGACATCCTGGACCGCGTGTTCGCCCAGGCGATGGAGTTCGGCAACGGGCCCTGGTCGGACGACGCGACGGTCGTGATCCTGCGCCGGACGTCGCCGGCCCCGTCCCCCTCGACAGCGTCTCCCGCAGCAGCGTCTCCCGCAGCAGCGTCTCCCGCAGCCTCTCCCGGTACGGAGCCTTCCTCGGCCCCGTCAACCTCGGCGGGAGCGACCGGCAAGAGGCGGCGGAGCACCGCGGCCGCGTCCGGCCGGTCCCAGGACGTGCCGCCCTCGGCGCGAGACCAGCCGCGCCCCTGAATGGCCGCCGACAGGCGGTAGGCCACGGCGAGCACGCAGGCGTCGCACGTGTGCGACAGGACGGTCCACGTCTCCCGCGCGCACTCGCGCGGAACGACCAGCTCGCCGTTCTCGAGGCGCGGGAGCCCGGCGACGCACGCGTCCGCTGGCACGCGGGCAGCTCGGGTGGCAGACCGGGTCGCCACAAGGCCGAGGAGCAGGCGCAGCCGTTCCCGGCCGCGCTCGCTCACGTGCGCGAGCGAGATTCGAATGGGCGCGTGGTCGAACATCGTCGATCCTCGGACAGGACCCGGTCGCCCGGGAGGGGCGGGTCGGAGCGGGCGGCTCCGCGGGGCCCGTTGGCCGGTGCGGCGCGACCCCCAAGGTCCCAGTGAACCCTCAAGTTCCCGCGAACCCGAGCTTCCGTGGACCCCAGGATGTAGTACCGCTTCCCACCATTGGATGCCAGGGGTTGGACACCCAGTCGCGGGCCACCCCCCGACTCCGACCCCTTCCTACGATGCTGTACGGCGCAGGGTGGGCTATCCCCGGGGTTGGCCACCGGGCCCTCGGCCGTCCGAAGGCCACGGCGCGGGCTCTGGGGCCACACCGGGGGCCCGGCCTGCCGCGCTACACCGCGGCTTCCGGGCGACCCAGCACCGCGACGACCTCGTGGACCTGCCCGTCCTCGGCGAAGGGGATCCGACCGGGGGGTACGGAGGTCCCGTCGAGCGTCACCGTCGCGACGCCCCGGCTGACGCCCTCCGGGTTCTCGACCCGGATCCGGTGGACCGTGTCCCCGTGGCGCATCGAGACCTCGAATCCCGGCCACGCGCTCGGGATGCAGGGGTCCACGACGAGCCCGCCCCCGAGGCGACGGATGCCGAGGATGCGCTCGACTCCGAGGCGGTGGAGCCACGCGGCCGAGCCCGTGTACCAGGTCCACCCGCCGCGTCCCTCGTTCATGGGACCGGCGCAAACGTCGCCGGCGAGCACGTAGGGCTCGACGCGGTAGCGCTCGACGCCCGCCGGCGTCCCCGCGTGGCGGATGGGGGAGAGCATCCGGAACCACTCGGCGGCGGTGTCGCCGTCGCCGAGCACGGCGTACGCCCAGGCGCCCCAGACGGCCGCGTGCGTGTACTGCGCGCCGTTCTCACGGACGCCCGGCGGGTAGCCCTTCACGTAGCCCGGGTCGCGCGCGGTCCGGTCGAACGGCGGCGCGAGCAGCAGCACCAGGTTGCGCTCCGGCTGCACCAGCCGGTCGGCCGCGGCCGCCATCGCGCTCGCCGCCCGCGCGCGGTTCGCCGCGCCCGAGAGGACGGCCCACGCCTGGGCGACGAGGTCGATGCGCGCCTCGTTCGAGGCCGAGCCGCCGAGCGGCGTCCCGTCGTCGTAGAACGCGCGCAGGTACCACTTGCCGTCCCAGGAGGTCCGTTCGATCGTCTTCCGCAGCTCCTCGGCCCTGCGTCGCAGCGCGCCGGCGCGCGAGGCGTCGTCGGGGCTCGTGCAGAGCGGCGCGAACCGCGTGATGCACGCGTGGAGGAACCACGCGAGCCAGACGCTCTCGCCGCGGCCGCCCGCGCCGACGCGGTCCATCCCGTCGTTCCAGTCGCCCGTCCCCATCAGCGGGAGGCCGTGCGGCCCGACACCCGGGTCGCGTTCGAGGGCCCTCAAGCAGTGCTCGAGGAGCGGCGCGTCGCGGCCGTCGGGCGCGAAGCGGTCGTAGCGCTCGCGCTCGCCCGGCGCGAGCGGCTCGCCGGCGAGGAACGGGACGCGTTCGTCGAGGACGCCCGTGTCGCCCGTCCAGCGGACGTAGTGCGCGGCCGCGAAGGCCAGCCAGAGCCGGTCGTCCGAGCATCGCGTGCGCACGCCCACGCCCGGCTCGGGGTGCCACCAGTGGAGGACGTCGCCCTCGGGGAACTGGCGGCTCGCGGCCTCGAGGAGGTGGGCCCGCGCCATCTCGGGAGCGGACGCGACCAGCGCCATCGAGTCCTGCAGCTGGTCGCGGAAGCCGAAGGCGCCGCCCGGCTGGTAGAGGCCCGATCGACCCCACATCCGGCACGCGAGGACCTGGTGGAGCAGGCGCCCGTTCAGCAGGAGGTCGAACTCCGGCTCCGGCGTGGTCACGCGGACGGCGCCGAGGAGGCGCTCCCACGACTCCGCGCTGCGTGCCCGCGCCGCCTCGACGGCGCCGGCGGCCCCGTGCCGCGCGCGCAGGCGGAGCGCCTCGCCGTGGTTGTCGCCCTGGCCGAGCAGGAACCGCACCACCCGCGTCTCGCGCGGGGCGAGGTCCACGCCGACCTGGAGCGCGGCGCACGGGTCGAGGCGGACGCCGACGGCGCCCGAGAGCCCGATCCGGCGCAGCCCGTCGGGGTTGCGCACGCCGCCGCGTCCGAGGAACTCGACGCGGTCGCACGTGGCGCCGCGCGGCGCCGCGTCCGCCGCGAGGAACGCGGTGCGCGCCCCGAACGCCTCGGACGTCGGGTTGCGCGCGAGGAGGGCGCCGTCCTCCCACGCCGTGAGGAGGTGGGCCGCCGTCGTCTCCCGGGCCGTGCCGAGCACCCACTCCGCGTAGTAGGTCACCGTGAGGCGGCGGGGGCGGTCCGAGAGGTTCTCGAGTCGCAGCGAGACGAACTTCACGGGATCGTCCCACGCGACGGACACCTCCATCGTCTGGCGGAGCCCGTGGCTCGTGCGCTGGAACGTCGTCGCGTGCGGTGCGTGGCGGACGGTGACGGGCGCGCCCTCGCCCCTCGGGAGGGGCGTCGTCGTCCACACGGCGCCGTTCTCCTCGTCGCGCACGTAGAGCGCCTCGCCCGGGTCGTCCCGGACCGGGTCGTTGCGCCAGGGCGTCAACCGGTTCTCCGCGCTGTTGCGGCACCACGTCCACCCGCTCCCCGCCTCCGACACGAAGCAGCCGAAGTCGGGGTTGGCGAGCACGTGGCCCCAGGGCGCGGGCGTGGGCCGCCCGGGCGCGAGGTGGATGACGTACTCGCGCCCGCCCGCGGCGAACCCGCCGAAGCCGTTGTCGTGGAGCAGTCCCGCGGGCCGCGGCTCCTCTGCCATGCTCGCCGCGGGCGGCTCGACGGGGCTCGCGGGAGCCGGCTCGACCCGGAGGCTCGCCGCGGGCGGCTCGACGGGGCTCGCCGGAGCCGGCGCGACGGGCGCCGGCGACGAGGGGACGAAGGCGGGGAGGCGGGCCGGCGTCTCGCCCACGCGCTCGAGCTGCACGGCGAGCGGGCGTCGGTCGTCGAGCACGACCGACGCATACGCCTCGAGGAGGCGCGCGTTCGCGGGCTCGAGGCGGTCGCGGGGGATGATGCGGGCCGTGCCGCGGCGGTGGGCGGCGCCGACGCCCCGCAGACGCTCGCGCTCCGCCTCGAGCCGGTCGCGCCGCGCCGAGGCGTAGCCGGACGGCTCCTCGTCGAGGAGCACGAGGTCGATCCCCGCCCCGCGGTCCCGCAGGAACGCGTGGAGGCGGAGCGCCTCGAGCGCCGTCGTCGCGTCGGTGTCGGGCGCGAGCCGCACGAGCGCGACCGGCAGGTCGCCCGAGATGCCGTGGCCCCACAGCCCCGAGCGCGGCCGGGGCGAGGCGTCGATCCCGCCGGGGTCGGCGCGCACCCCGTGCCAGGGCGCGAGGCACGCCGACAGCAGCTCGTGCGCGACGCGCGCGTCCTCCGGCGCCATGCCGAGGTCCCGCATCGCCCGCTCCCGCTCGCGGCGTGCCTGGTCGAAGACCGCCTCGGCGGCGCCGGCCGCGCGGTGGGCCTCGATCAGCCCGATCGCGCGGTCGCGCGACGTGGCCGCGGCCGTCAGCAGCGTGAGCGTCGCGTGGCCGCCGGGCGTCAGGCGCACGACGGTCGAGATCGCCGCGATCGGGTCGAGCGTCGCGCCGGGACGGCCCGCGAGGTAGCCGCTGCGGACGGCGGCGGGATCCGCGTCGATGCCGTGGCGACCGAGGAAACGCCCGCGGTCGGTCTCGAACGAGCGCGCCGAGGCGGCCCCGTCGCCGCCCACCAGGGCCTGCACGACGTGCACGGTCTCCTCCTCCGACGACTTCGGGCGTCGTCGCAGGTGCACGGCGTCGTGGTCGGCGAGGATCTCGCTCTCGACGAAGAGGCGCGCGAAGGCGGGGTGGCGCCGCGACTCGCCGACCGTGGCGAGCAGGATCTCGCTCGCGGTCGTGACCCGGATCCGGCGGCCGCGCGGGCCCTCGTTGACGAGCGTGATCCGCCGCACCTCCACGTCGTCCCACGGGGCGACGGCGATCTCCATGCGGGCGAGGATCCCCGCCTCGCGGCGCTGGAGCTCGACGACGGTGCGGTCGTACATGGC
>DATLLK010000104.1:0-6050 GCA_035537895.1 Planctomycetota bacterium | reverse complement strand
GCGGTATCCTCCGCCGCCGTGGGCACGCCCGTGGACGACACCGCCCGACTGCTCGAGCGCATGAACGCGGGCGACCCGCAGGCCGCCGAGGCGCTCTTCGGCATCCTCTACGAGGACCTGCGCCGCATCGCCTCGAGCCTTTTCCGCTCGCAGCGCCGGGCGCACACGCTCGAGCCCACGGCGCTCGTCCACGAGGCCTACCTGAAGATGGTGGGGGCCGATCGCGCCGCCTCGTGGCAGGACCGCGCGCACGTCCTCGCGGTGGCGGCGCGCGCCATGCGCCAGGTGCTCGGCAACCACGCCCGCGACCGCGCCGCGCAGAAGCGCGGCGGCGGCGCGCTCCGCGAGCGCGTGACGCTGGCCGGCGTCGAGGGGTGCGGCGGAGCCGCGGTCGACGCCGTGGCGTTCCACGAGGCGCTCGACCGGCTCGCCGGGCTCGACGACCGTCAGGCGCGGATCGCCGAGATGCGCCTCCTCGGCGGGCTCACCGTCGAGGAGATCGCCGTCCTCCTCGGCGTCTCGACGCGCACCGTGGAGCTCGACTGGCGGATGGCGAAGGACGCGCTCGCCTCCTGGCTCGCGCCCGCGACGGAGGGCGGGGCGTCGTGACGTCGGGTCCCGACGTCGCGCGCTGGCAGCGGGTCCGCGCGCTGCTCCACGCGGCGGCGGACCTTCCCGAGCCGCAGCGGAGCGCCTTCCTTCGCGCCGAGAGCGGGGGCGACGAGTCCGTGGTCGCGGAGGTCCTGCGCCTGCTCGCCGCCGATCGCGTCGGGACGGGCGAGGTGCTTCCGCCGGACGTGCCGGGCGCCGGCGCCGCGCCCGACGTGGGCCCGGGGCTCCGGCTCGGCCGCTACCGCCTCTCCTTCGAGATCGGCCGGGGCGGCATGGGCGTCGTGCACGAGGCCGAGGAGGAGGGCACCGGACGCCTCGTCGCGGTGAAGGTCGTGCGGCCCCACCTCGCGGCCCTGCCCTCCGTCCGCGAGCGGTTTCTTCGCGAGGCGCGCGTCGGCCTCTCGCTCAAGCACGAGAACGTCGTGCGCACGATCGACGTGGGGGAGACGACGGTCGCGGGCCGCCCGGTGCCGTGGCTCGTGATGGAGCGCGTCCTCGGCCGCACGCTGCGCGAGGTGCTCGCGACGTCCGGGGCGGTGGACGAGCCCCTCGTCCGCGAGATCGGGCGCCAGGCCGCCCGCGGGCTCGCCGCCGTCCACGAGGCGGGGGCCGTCCACCGCGACGTCAAGCCCGAGAACCTCGTGCTGCTCTCCGGCCCGCGCGTCCTCCTGATGGACCTCGGCGTCGCCAAGGTCGACGCCGCGGGCCCGGCGCTGACGACCGCCGGCCAGTTCGTGGGCTCGATCCGCTATGCCGCGCCCGAGCAGCGCGCCGGCCTCGACATCGGGCCGCCCGCCGACCTCTGGGCGCTCGGGGCGGTCCTCGCGGAGCTCGTCACGGGCGAGCCGCCCGACGCCTCGGGCTCGACGCCCACGCTCTCGGGCCGTGCCTCCGCGTTCCTCGTCGCCGTCGTGCGTCAGCTGGTCGCGCCGCGGCCACAGGACCGGTTCGCCTCCGCGCGCCACCTCTCGCTCGTCCTCGCCGACGGCGAGGACGGGACGTGGTGGTCCCTCCACAAGGGTCGCTAGATTTTGTCGAGGGGGCGGCCGGGAGGAGAGGGTCGGAGCGCGAGCTCCATGCGGTCGAGCAGGTCGTCGGGATCCCTCGAGACCAGGAGGAGATCCCGGTCGGCGGCCGGGAGGAACCCCTCCTCGACCATGCGGTCGACGAAGCGGCGCAGGTCGTCGTAGTAGCCCGTCGGGTCGAGCAGGGCCACGGGGCGCGCGTGGAGGCCCAGCTGCGCCCACGTCAGGGTCTCGGTGAGCTCCTCCAGCGTGCCGATCCCGCCCGGCAGCGCGACGAAGCCTCGGGCGAGCGACGCCATGATCGCCTTGCGATCGTGCATCGACTCCGTGACGCGCAGGTGCGTCAGGCCGCGGTGCGCGTGCTCCGCCTCCACGAGGAAGCGGGGGATCACGCCGGTCACCGTGCCGCCCGCGCCGAGCACCGCGTCGGCGAGCGTCCCCATCAGCCCCACGCGGCCGCCGCCGTAGACGAGGCCGATCCCGCGGCGGGCGAGCGTCGCGCCCAGCCGCCGCGCGGTGTCCGCGTGGCGAACGTCGCGACCCGAGCCCGACCCGCAGAACACGCAGACGTCGGAGAGGGCGGGGGCCGGCGTCGTCACGATTCAGTCCACCGGGAGCAGCAGGTCGAGCTCGCCGCGGAGGACGCGGTCCACGTGGCCCGTGTCGCGGTGCGTGCGGCGATCGCTCGCGCGCGGCGACGCCCCGAGCTCGTAGCGCCGCACGACGACGGCGGCCGGACCCGCGCCGCGGCGGCTCCGCTCGACGAGCGCGCGCAGCAGGGGCAGGAGGCGGCTGACGGCGGGCTCCTTCGCGCCCGCGGCCCACGCCGTGAGCCCGACCATCGTCGGCTCGTGGAGCAGGCTCACCTCGAGCGCGGGCTTCGCGATGCGGCGGCCCTTGACCGCGCGCAGGCTCTTCGTGCGCACGCGCACCGCCTCGGCGAGCGTCGCGTCGTCGCCGTCGGGCACGGGGAGGACGTCCACGCGGGCCCAGGCTCGCGCGGGGCGATGCGCTCCCTTCCCCGTGCGGCCGTGCCGCGAGACGAAGGGGTGGAAGCCCTCCTCCCCCGCCAGCAGGGCATGCGCGCCCGCCCCCGACACGAGCAGCGTGATCGAGTCCTCGACGGGGTCGCCCGTCCGCCGGTCGTCCACCGTCTCGACCTCGAGGCCACGGCGCTTCGCGTATCCCTCGTACATGGCGGCGAGGCGTGCGACGGCGTCGAGGTCGTCGACCTCCGCCTTGACGCGCGTGATGCGGACGTAGGCGTCGCCGAGGTCGCCCGACTCCGCCGCGCGCACGAGGCCGTCCGCCCAGGCGACCTCCCGCGCGAGACCGTCGAGCCGCTCGTCGAGCCGGGCCGCGCGACGCTGCGCCGCGGGCGCCGTGAGGAGCCCCGCGGCGGCGCGCGCGGCGCCCTCCGCCCGCGAGGCCGCCTCGACGACGACCTCGAGCCGGTGGACCTCGTCGAGGGCGGAGCGCGCCGCGGACTTGTCCTTCCAGAAGGGCGAGGTCCTCGACCGTGCGAGCAGCTCCGACTTCCTCCCCGCGAGCGGCGCGGCGCGCCGCGCGACCTCCGAGGCGCGGGCCCCGAGCGCCTCCACGCGCGCCGCGAGCGCGGCGGGGGGCTTCACGGCGGCCCGAGCGCCGCCGCGCGCGGAGGCAGGCGCCGCGGTCGCGTCCGCCTCCTCGGGCGACGCGAGGTCCACGGCGACCGCGTCGCCGCGCACGACGAGGCGGAGGACGGAGCCCGGCGCGGCGCCGCCGTGGGCGAGCGCCCGCGCGACGGGGAGCAGGACGAACCGCTCGACAGTGCGCTTCAGGGGCCGCGCGCCGAACGCGGGCGAGTAGCCGTGCCGCAGGAGGAGGGCGATCACCGCCGGGTCCACGTCCACCGTGAGGCGGCGGCGGAGGATGCCGCTGCGGCGGACGACGCGTCCGACCTCGCGGCGCGCGATCTGCTCGGCCGTCTCGAGGCCGAGCGGGCGGAACGACACGACCTGGTCGATCCGGTTGACGAACTCCGGGCGGAAGAACCGCAGGACCTCGCGCAGGATCGCGTCGCGGTCGGGCGCGGCGGGGCCCGCGCCCGCCCCGCCGAAGCCGATCGGGGCCTCCGTCGCGACGGCGGCGCCGAGGTTGCTCGTCAGGATCACGATCGTGCGGCGGAAGTCGACCGTGCGCCCCTCGTGGTCGGTCAGACGGCCCGCGTCGAAGACCTGGAGGAAGATGTCGAACGTGTTCACGTGCGCCTTCTCGATCTCGTCGAGCAGGACGACGGAGAACGGGTGCTCGCGCACGGCGGAGGTGAGCGTGCCCGGCTGCGAGCCGCGGCCGAGCAGGCGCTCGTGCGCGTCGGGGGTCGCGTACTCGCTCATGTCGTAGCGCAGGAGCCGCCCCGCGTCGCCGAAGAGGAGCTCGGCGAGCGCGCGGGCGAGCTCCGTCTTGCCGACGCCGGTCGGGCCGACGAACAGGAGGATCCCGTACGGTCGCCCGGGGTCGGTCAGGCCCGCCTTCACCAGCGTGACGAGGTCGAGGACGGCCCGGACCGCCTCCGGCTGGCCCATCACGCGCGCCTCGAAGAACGCGCGCATCCGCTCGGGGTCGAGCGGGACCGCGTCGTCGAGGAAGTCCACGGGGATGCCCGTCGAGGCGGTGAGCGTCTCCAGGACCTCGCGCTGCCCGACGGGGCCCCGGCCCGCGCACTCCTGCGCGGCGCGCCGCAGGAGCCCGACGGCGCGCCCCGGCTGCGCCGTGCCCGGCAGGTACATCCCCGCGAGGTCGATCAGGCCGTCGAGGTCGGCGTCGGAGATCTCGACGCCGGTCGCCTCGCGCACGCGGTGGAGGATCTCCCGCGTCTGCGACGCGGTCGCCTCGACGACCTCGATCGGGGCGAAGAGGCGGCGCAGCGACGCGTCGGCGCCCAGCCCCGCGCGGAAGGCCTCGGTCGTCGACTCGCCCACGATCGCGATCGCGCCGCTCTCGATGTGCGGGGCGAGCATGGTCGCGACGTTCAGGTCGTTCCGGGAAGAGCGTCCGGCCTGGGACAATTCGGAGAGGTTGGGCACGTAGAGCAGGACACGCTTCGGCGCCGCGGCCGCCTCGACGAGGTCGCGGACCTTCGTCTGCCACTCGCCGAGGTATACCGTGCCCGCGAGGATCTCGGAGGGGCTCACGCGCAGCACGCGCCACGGGCCGCCGGGCGCCTCCCGCAGGCGGTGGACGACCTCGTGCACGACGGCCGTCTTCCCGCAGCCCGACGGCCCGAGGAGCACCACCGCCCGGTGGCGGCCCTTCGTGATCGCCTCGATCACCGCGTCGCACGCGTCGTCCACGCCGAACGCGCGCGGCACGTGCCCCGCCTCCGCCTCGGTCGTGAGATCGGTGCCGAACCGGCGGAGGTGGCCCGGGTCCACGGCGCGCCGCTCGGCCACGAAGGCGACGAGGCGGCGGTAGCGCGTCTCGCCGAGCGCCTTCAACCGGTCGGCGGCCGACTCGAGGAGCGCGTCGGGGAGCGGCGCGCCGACCTCGACCGGACCGTCGGCACGCTCGAGGTGACGTTCCGCCGAGCGCGCGGCGACCTTCGAGACGTCCGGGTCGTCGTCCTCGGCGAGCCCCTGGAGCAGGGCCACGAACGCGGCGGGGCCCTCGGCGCCCTCGAGCGACTTCGCGGCCGCCTGCCTACACGTCCACTCGTCGTCTTCGAGGAGGACCTGGACGAGCGCGGGGATCATCGCGGGCCGTCCGGCCGCGGCCCGGGTCCCCGCGAGCCGGAGATGCAGGTCCTCCGCCGCGAGGAGGTCGTCGACCAGGCCATCGGCGACCGCCGCCGGCGCCGCTGCGACGGCGCCCGCGAGGGCCGCGCGCACGCTGGGGTCCGCGTCCCGGACGGCGGCGCGCACGGCGGCGACGACCTCGGCCTCGCGGCGAGGTACCGCGGCCTTGACGACCGCTCCCCGCACGAGCGGGTTCGGGTCCGCGAAGAGGGCGACGAGGACGGCCGCGTCCGCCGCGCGCAGACCCTCGACGAGCGCGTCCGCCGCGCCGGGTTCTCCCGCGCGCAGGGCCTTCAGGAGATCGTCGAGCGCCGCGGCCATCCCTCGTCCTCTCGGAAGGGGCGACAGTCTACGGAGCGACGCGCACGAGGCACCACCGCGAAGGCCGCCCCTCGTCCCGCGCCGCGACCTCGGCGGCCCAGGGCGGCGGGTTCGCGGCGAGGTCGACCCCGCGGTCCTCGTCCCAGCGCGCCAGCGGGGCGAGCGCGGCCGGCCGGTGGCGCAGAAGGCCCTCGTTCACGAGGATCCAGGCGCAGGACGCCCGGATCCACGCCGGGACCTCCGCGTCGGGCACGGCGGCCGGCAGCGCCAGGTACCGCGCGGCCCCCTCGGCGAGCCAGTCGGGCGGGTAGGTGCGGGA
>DATLLK010000103.1:0-4167 GCA_035537895.1 Planctomycetota bacterium | reverse complement strand
TCGCGGCGTTGTCGACCGATGAGGCGGACGCGCTCGCCAAAGCGCTGGGCGTGGAGCGGGGCGGCTGGACAGAAGTGCCCGGGATCCAGGGTCCCGCCCCGGCCCCACTCCCGTCCTGGGAAGCGTCGAATCTCGATGATGCGGCCTGGGCGCGCGCGGAGGCTCTCGCGGCGGTGCCCGTCGTGCGGATCCCCGTCGCGGGGGATCGTCGCGTGGCGGCGGGGCGCACCTCGCGCACGGCGTACGTCCAGGACTTCGGCGTCGATGTCCCTCCCGGGAACGTCGCGGTGCCGGTCGTCGGAACGCTCGTCGCCGGCACCGTCGCCCACGGATGGCGCGTAGGAGACCGCTGGCGGGTGTACCTCCTTCGCGGCGAAGTCGTGCAGCCAATCCCCACACTCGAGACGCAGCTTCTTGCGGGAGGGAACGAGACCGTGCGGATCGAACTCCCCGAGATGCGGCTCGTACGGTTCGGCGCCGACGTGCCGGACAGGGCGGGAAGCGCCGTGCTGGTGCGAGGCAGCACGGGGGCCTGCCTCTTCCGCGTCGAGACGCACGAGGACGGCACGACGCAGCGGCCCGCGTGGACGTGGTGGAAACCGCCGGCGCCGACTCCGCCTTGGGCGCCGTTCGGCCATACGGGCGAGTACGGTTGGCCGGTCTCCTTGCGGCTCGAACGTCGCGTCGTCGGGTCGGCCCCAGGCCCCCTCGCCGCGCCGACGCTGCTCCTCACGGAGGGCGAAGAGGGCGTCGTCACCGTGCAGGAGGAGGAGGCCTACGTGGCCGGCGGGGAGCTCGCGCCCTCGGGGGGGCCCAACGTCGTCGACCCGGTCATAGGGCGGGTCGTGACCGGGTTGGCGGTGCGCGCGAAGGTGCTCCCGCAGGGCGACGGCAGCGCGATCGTGGAGGGCCGGCTGCGCATCGAGGACTGCGACCGGCCGATGCGCACCTTCACGGCGGGTCCGGCCGGCGGCGCGCTGTCCTTCCACCTCCCGCGGACCTGGCGTACGGACATCCCCTTCCGCGTCCGGCTGCGACCCGGCGAGGCGACGGAGATCCCCGCCGTGGTCCGAGGTGCGGGCGGACTCGAGCACATGCGCCTCCGCCTCTCCCTCGGTGAACGCGTCCGCCTCTTCACCCCGTGGGGCGGCCCCCACCGCTGACGCACGACGACCGCGCGTCCGGGCTCAGAGGACGAAGAACGTCACGAGCCCCGCGACGACGGAGAGCACAAGGCCGGCCGCGACGCGCACCGCGAAGGCCCGGCTGCCGGTGGTCACCGCGATCAGCGCCTTGCTGAGCGCGTTCGCCATCACGGCGATCGTGGCGGCCTTCGCCAGCGTCTCCGTCTCGGGACCCTTGCCGACGAGGGAGGCGGCCGACAGCGTCATCGCGTCGACGTCGGTCAGGCCGGTCAGGGCCGCCGCGACGTAGAGACCCGCGTCCCCGAGCCACACCTGCGCGCCGCGGGCCACGACCACGACGACGGTGAAGAGCAGCGCGAACCAGATCGCCGGCGCCAGCTCGAACGGGTTCCTTAAGGGCACGTTCTCGGTCGAACTGCGCAGCATCGCGAGGAGGCCCACGACGGCTGCGGCCACGGTCACGATCCCCATCGCCGTCAGGTAGGGCCAGAGCACCTGCAGGAACGCGGGGCTCACGATCCCCGCGAGGATCATCACGCGGGGGAAGCTGACCGAGCAGGCGGCGAGCGTCCCCGCGGCGAGCGCGTTGACGTGCTCGGGGCTCTCCTTGCTCCGGCGCGCGAAGGCGGCCGTTGTGGCCGTCGAGGAGGCGAGCCCGCCCAGAAGACCCACCACGAGGAGCCCCCGCCGGGCGTCGACGAGCTTGCCGGCGACGTAGCCGACGAACGACACGGCCGCCACGAGCACCGCGAGGCGGCCGATCTTGTACGGGTTGATCGCGTCGAACGGCCCCATGTCCTTGTCGGGCAGGAAGGGCAGGACGAGGAGGGCGACGGCGACGAACTTGAGGGCCGCCCGCTCGTCTTCGTCGGTCAGCGTCCCCGCGAGCCCGTGCAGCTTCTGCTTGAGCCCCACGAGGACGAGGGCCGCAGCCCCGACGATCGTGGCGACCTGCGGCGAGCCGCGAACGGCGGTCGCCCCGAGGACGTAGGTCAGGAGGAGCAGGGCCTCGGAGGTCTGGCCCGTCGACTTCGCGTCGTCGCGGCTCTCGCGCACGTACCCCGCGACGGTCAGCGCCGCGAGGGCGAGGAGACCCGCGGCCGTGATCCACGGGACCTCGTCCGGCGGCGTCAGGAGGGTCGTCATGGCCCCGAGCAGCGCCACGATCGTGAAGGTGCGGGCGCCGGCGATGCCGCGCACGCGCTTCTCCTGGAGCTGGCGCTCGCGCTGCAGACCGAGGAGCAGGCCGATGGCTGCCGCCACACCGAGGCCCGCATAGACGTCGGGGAGGGGACCGAGACCGGGCATCCGGAGGAGAGGATAGATGCGGCCCGGCGGGTTCCGCTATCCTCCGCCGGGTGCCGATCCTCGAGAACCGTCTCACGTGGTCCAAGTCCCGGGCCGAGGTCTTCGGGCACTGCCTGCGCAAGTACTGGTGGACGTACTACGGCGCGTGGGGCGGGTGGTCCCTCGACGCGCCCGGCGAGACGCGCGAGGCGTACGTCCTGAAGAACCTCCACTCGCGCTGGACGTGGGTCGGTGATGCGGTCCACGCGTCGATCGAGGGGATCCTGCGCGGCATCGCTCGGGCGGCGGACCGGCGGGAGCTCGACCTCGAGCGCGGCGGGGAGGTCGACGTGGACGCGGAGGCCGAGCGCCTGACGGAGCGCATGCGCCGGCAGTACCGCGAGTCGCGCGACGGCCGCTACCGTGCCGACCCGAAGCGCGCCTTCGGCCTCGTCGAGCACGAGTACACGGTGCCGATCGCCGACGCGGAGTGGCGCGAGATGAACCGCCGGGCCGTCGACGGCCTGCGCGGCTTCCTCGGGAGCCCCACCTTCGCCGACATCCGCGCGAGCAGCCCCGCGACGTGGCTTCCCTTCGAAGAGCTCGACTCGTTCGACTTCGAGGGCACGCCCGTCTGGGCCGCCCTCGACTTCGCCCGCCGCACCCCGGACGGCGGGGCGGAGGTCTACGACTGGAAGACGGGCGAGGAGCGCTTCGAGGCGAACACGCTGCAGATCCTCGCGTACGCCATGTACGTCGAGGCCCGGCACGCCGTGCCCGCGACGCGGGTCGTCGGGCGTCTCGTCTACGTGAACACGGGGACGGTCCACGAGATCCGGCCCACGGAGCGCGACCTCGACGAGGCGCGGGCGACGATGCGGAAGAGCGTCGCCGAGATGCGACAGCGCCTCCAGATGGGCGGCGGCCCCGAGCCCAGCAAACTGGCCTTCCCGATGACCGACGACATGGACAAGTGCGCCGTCTGTCACTTCCGTCGGCTCTGCAACCGCTAGGCTCTCACTCCCCTTCGATCGCGGCGAGGTGCAGGCGCCAGGCGGCGTCGAGGTCCTCGGGGAGGAGGCCGGTCGCGCGATGGAGCGCCTCGGCGGAGGACCGGCCGGCGCGCTTCTCCTCGAGGAACGCCCGCGCCTCCGCGGGGTGCTCCTCGATCATCCAGCGGAGGATCGACCAGGACTTGATCACCATCGACCCGTCCATCGAGTTGAGCGTCGCGCCGAACAGCGCGCGGGCGGGGACGTCGTCCCGATCGAAGGCGAGGCGCGCCGCGGCGGAGGCCCACTCGACGGGGTCCGGGCGGACGGGCTCGACTGCCTTGGCCGACGTCGCCTCCAACCGGACGCACCAGGAGCCCTGCGTCTCGAAGAGACGAATCCCGGCGTACGCGGCGAGCCCCTCGTAGAGCCAGGCCTCCGTCGACTCGATCTTCGACCAGGACTTCGCCGCCAGGTGGACCGCGTAGTGCAGGCAGGCATCCGCCGCGGTCGCGCCGTCGGGGCGGAGTATCACGACCACCCACGGCTTGTCCCGCTCGGGCGGGATCGGCATCGCCGAGAGCCCGCGCGCGAAGGCGCGCTCGGCGGGCGAGAGGCCCGGCTCCGCGTCGATCACGCGGACGTAGTCCTCCGTCGTCGTCAGCACGACGAGGACGACGCCCTCGGGGGGCACCGGCGTCCCCTGCGGGACGCGGGCGAGCTCCCGGAACCACCGCGCGCCC
>DATLLK010000102.1:0-4508 GCA_035537895.1 Planctomycetota bacterium | reverse complement strand
CCTCGCGGGGGTAGTAGAGCGACGCGTTGCGCCCCTCGGGGGCCATCACGTCCGTGTCGGGGTGGTCGCGACGCCAGGCGGCCCACGTCGTGTGCGTGCCCGTCATGAGCGGCCGGATCGACCTCCCCATGCGCGGCCCCGCGAAGCAGGCCCCCGTGTAGTGCATCCAGAGCGACCGCGTGTCCTGGTCGTAGAGGACCGCCGTGCCCTGCCAGATCCCTTCGAATCCGAACATCAGGCGGACGCCGTCAAGCATGGGATCGAAACTGATCCCGGAGGAGCAGACCACTCAATACGTGACGGCGACGGGCGTGCCCGCGATCACGTCGTTCACGACGTGGTGGTAGGCGAGCATCGAGATCGCGTACGCGCGGGCGCTCCCGGCGACGACGATCCCGTAGACCTCGTCGTCGGCCCGCAGGAAGGCGGCCTGTGCGGCCGGCACGGTCCGCGGATCGTCGGCCGCGAGGACACGGTCGTGCGCGAAGAAGAACTCGGATCGGGGATACGGGCCCAGCCGGTCCCCCGTCGACGGCTTCGCCGGCGACGTCGTCCCCCGCGGCGGCGGCCCCTCCTCTCCGCAGCCGCCGACGGCGGCGAGGCAGAGCAGAGCGGCCAATACACGGGCTAGGGGTGCGGGCACGCCACGGATGATCCCGAGCGGAGCGGGGGGTGGCAATGCCCGTCTCCCTCGCGAACCTCCGCTGCACGGGAGTAGGCTGGGGTGCATGGTGCGGCCGGCCGCGCTGACGCTCGCCTTGCTGGGAGGCCTCCTTCGGGCTTCCCCTCCGGCGTGGAGCGAGGACACGCCCCAGGAACTGCGTATCGAGGCGCAACGGCACGGGCACGAGTCCGGGACGGCGGTCGTGGCGATCTCACCCGACGGCGCCGTCCGCGCCACGTGGGATGAGCGCGGAGGCACGGGCCCCGCCGACGTCGTCGAGTTCCGAATCCCGCGTGAGGAGATGGACCGAGCGCGGGACGCGGTGGTCGCGGCGCGATTCTTCGAGGAGTGGGAGCCTGGCCTTCCTGTGGCCGATGGATCCACGTGGACGGTCTGGGTCCGACTCGGGAGCCGTGAACTGCGTCGGGCCCGGATCCGCTACCCGCCCCAGTTCGAGCCGTTGAGGGACTATCTGGACCGGTTCGCCGACCAGGCGATGGTCACGGCTCGACTGCGTCAGGGTGACTACCTCCTCGCGGGCGCGATCCCCTTCGGGCACGGGCCCCGCGTCGCGCACCTCTCCGCGCTCCTCGACGAACTCGTGTCCTGCGCGGCGCGGCAGCCGACGCCCGGGCGCTGCGCCGGGGCCGCGGACCTGATGCTGAGCGTGGCGGGTCCCGAGGACTGGCTCCGTCCGACGCGGGACCTGCTCTCCCGACTCGAAGGAGATCGCCGAGCCGCCGTCCTCACGGCGTGGACCGTGACCCTGCGCCAGCCGGAGAAGGTGGATCGCCGCGCGGCCTTCGCCCCGATCCTGCGAGCGGAAGCGGCAGCGTTGGCTCCTCACTGGGCGTCCCTGTCACGTACGGAGAGACTGGCCCTCGAGCACATGCTCGGCAGCCTCCTCGAGGACGGCGATCCGCGCGGCTTCGAGATCGCGGAGCGGATGGCGCGCACCACGGGCGAGGTGCGCAAGCCGTTCGTCCCGCCAGGGCTCGTCGAGGTCGGCGAGGCGGTCGTCCCGCTCACGGTCCGCCTGATGGAGGCCGAGGAGGCGCAGGCGCGCGCGAACGCCGTGGAAACGGCGCGCAGGTTGCTCGGCCGGATTCGCTCGTACGGCAAGCGAAGCGAACCCCACCTGGTGGCGGCGAGCGCCGCTCTCGAGCGCCGGTTCGCGGACGACGTCGTTCCTGCCATCGCACGGCGCCTGCGGGACGCTGCGGAGCCCTACGCCGTCCGGAGGACCTGCGCGGCAGTCCTCGACCGGTGGGACGGCCGCTGCACGGCCGCCCACGAGCGCGCCATCGCGAGCCGGACCGAGGCGAGGAAGCGCGAGGCCGCCGAACGCATCGCAACCCGAGGGCCGGCGAGCTCAGGACACCTCGGGATCGCAGGCCGGTTGCTCGGGCCGTTCGACATCCCACTGCCCGGGTTCACGGTGCACGCCCTCTCGGGCGACGGCCGCAGCGCGGCGTCCGCCGTCACGGGGGACGACGGGTCGTACCTCGTCGCGGGCTTGGCCGAGGGGACCTATGACCTCGTGGAGGGCGCGTCCGGCAACGAGTCGTACCCCGCGATGGCTCCTCCTGCCGCGATGGGTGTGGACGCCGGTAGCGACGGAATCGTCCTGCGGTTGCCCGAGTCGATGATCCGCGGACGTCTGCTGGACGCGAGCGGCACACCCGTCGCGTTTCGTTCGATCCAGGCTCGTGCGTGGGGGGGCCCGCACGAGTACCCGACGTTCTCGAGCGCTCGTGCCACGACCGACGCGCAGGGGCGGTTCTGGTTCGTGCGGCTTCCGCCCGGGCTCTACGACATCGCGGCCACGTCTCGAGGCTACGAGTCGATCGTCGGCGGGGTGGGCGTTTCACCGGGGCCCGAGGAACGAACGCTCGAAGCCCGGCCGGGAGCCCCGATCGTCGGTCGCCTCCTGGACGAGACGGGCGCGCCCATCTCGTCGGCCGCCGTCGATCTCATCGAGCCCGGTCCCCTTTGGTTCACCTACCGGCGCGCCAGGACCTCGGCGGACGGCTCCTTCCGGTTCGATCCGGC
This sequence comes from Planctomycetota bacterium, assembly GCA_035537895.1. Classification (GTDB taxonomy): domain Bacteria; phylum Planctomycetota; class PLA2; order PLA2; family JAEUHO01; genus DATLLK01. The sequence continues at coordinate 1,792 of DATLLK010000102.1, read as the reverse complement.
GGATCCGCTCCGTGACTACCGCATCCATGCCGTCGTCGTGGGTGACGACGGCCGTTCGCGCGGTGCGCTCGCGGAGGGCGTCCGGGGCGGATCGGACGGTCTCGTCCTCCGGCTCGGCGACACGCCGCGTCTTCGTTTCCGGGTGGACTATGCGGGCCGAGGCGGCTGCGAGCCCGACGTTCGCGTCGTGAGAGTCGCGGGCGGTCCGGTCCTCTGGCACCGCCTCACAGGGGACCCCGTGGACTGGCCCGCCGCGCCGCCCGGGACGTGGCGCGTGCTCGTTCGCGCGCGCGAACTGGACGCGGAGGGCATCCCTCGGTGCGACTGGGTCCACGCCGGGACTGCGCGGACGGGAGCCCCGGAGCCGACGCTCGTGGTTCCTCCCTGAGTCCGCCGTCGCCCGACTCGCGGCTCAGTCGTCGGAGGCCTTCGCATCCACGCCGCCCGCCGGATCGGCATCCATCCAGAGGGCACGTAGGCGACGCGCGATCCAGTCCCAAGAGAAGGCCTGGAACTCGGCGAACGTCCCCGGAGGCCATCCCCAGTGCGACAGATCGCGCAGGAGGCGCTGGTCCGCTTCGCGGACCAGTTCATCGAGCGCCGCCTGCTCGCGAACCTCCTGCGCCGCCCGCGGCTGGGTGGACTCCCTCGCGGAGGCCAGCGCGTCCTTCGCGCGACGGACCGCCTTCGTCCACTGCGCGGTGGTCGCTCCGTCGGCCCAGACGGTCGCCAGCAGCATTTCGACGGCGGAGCGCCGGCCATTCTCCGTGCCCGCGCGAAATCGCTCGAGCCGGTAGAGGCTCGCGACTCCCATCATCAGGGGAGCCAAGGCCTCCTGGTCGGAAGTGTATGCCGTCGTGACATCGCCGCCCGGGCGGCACAGCGACGTGATCCGCTCGCGCCAAGCCTCCGCGGACCGCCTTGTCGCCACCTCCCGCAGGGCCCATGAGTCGCCTGTCCCGGGCTTCGTCCCGCGTACCCACGCGAGGCATCCATCCGCGGTGTGGAGGGCCGCCTCGTAGCCCTTGACCTGCCCGGCGACGAGGCCCGCGCCCGGAGGCGGTGCGTCCGGGCGGAGAACGAGCGCGTCCTTGTCGAGCCACACGGGTACGGCCGGTGCACGCCACCCGAGACCCGCCCAGAGGCCGACCTCGTCGGGCGCCACGTCCGCACCATCGCCATCCGCCGCTGGCAGCGTGAACTCGAACTGCATGCCACCCTCCGACGTGAGTCGAGGAAACTCGAGCCCGTGCATGAGGCCGAGCGCTTCGACGACGAGCGCTACGGCACGCCCCCGTTTCGCGACCGACCCACCGTCGACGATGCACGCGCGTTCGGGGCGACCCTCCACCTGCCACATCGCCTGCGTGCCTTCCGTGGCGATATCCACCGGCGCACGATCCGATGCGTCGTTGAGCCGCTCCAGTCGCACGCCCGATCGGTCGCCGCTCCGGAAGATCTCGATCCGGCCCACCTGCCGGCCCGCGAGAGTCAGCTCGTATCCACGGTGGATCGCAGGAGCCGCGCCGTGGGCAGCCACGAGGCGCAGGCGCATTTCCTCCGCAGCGTCGCTGGCAGGAGGCGCGCCATTCGCGAGTCTCGCGCTGCCTCCGGTCACGGTCACCAGGACGGCGAGGGCGCGGGTTACTGCGTGGCGCACAGGGACAGCCCTCCGCTGGACGCGACCCATCGTAGTCGACACACGTCTTGCGGAACCGCGTCCCCGCCCCGCGTGAGGCCGGTGCGGGGATGGCCGAGTGGGGGCTCGGGACGGGGCCACTTCCGCCCTCGC
>DATLLK010000101.1:0-4791 GCA_035537895.1 Planctomycetota bacterium | reverse complement strand
ATCCCGACGCGCGCGCGCGCGAAGGGAACGATCTGGTTGCTCGATCCCTCGACGGGCGAGGCTTCGAGCGCCGTGATCGCGAGCGCCGGCGCCCGCCACTGCGAGGCGTAGGTCGCGGCGGCGCCGCGAGCGTGGAGCCGCAGACCGGACACGGCCCCCGCGTCGCGCCGGAGGGCCCGCTCGTTAAACGGCAGCGCCGCGAGCGCGTCGCGCTCGGCGCGCGTCGCGCGCGACGCGCCCGACGCGCAGCCGGGCACGGCGACGCGGCCGTCGTCGCGCACGAGGCTCGCGAGCATGCGGCACATCCCCATCACGGGATCGGGCACGGGTCCGCCCCAGAAGCCGCTGTGCAGCGCGTGCGCGTATCCGCGCACCTCCACCTGGACCTTCACGAGGCCGCGCAGGCGCGTCGTGAGCGAAGGGAGGCCCGCCGTGAGGTTGGCGGTGTCGGTCAGCACGATGGCGTCGGCCTCGAGCTGCGCGCGGTGGCGGCGCAGGAACGCGGCGAGATGCTCGGACCCGATCTCCTCCTCGCCTTCGACGATGAACCGGACGTTGACGGGCAGGCGCCCGGCCGCGCGGATCCACGCCGCGATCGCCGCGAGATGGACGAAGACGCCCGCCTTGTCGTCGACGATGCCGCGGCCGTAGATGCGGTCGCCGCGGCGCGTGGGCTGAAACGGCGGGCTGGTCCAGCGCGCGGGATCGCCCTCGGGTTGCACGTCGTGGTGCGCGTAGAGCAGCAGCGTGGGGAGGGCAGGATCCTCGATCCGGTTCCCGAGCACGTAGGGATGGGCGCCGGGCATTTCCAGGAGGTGCGCGTCCGCGAGCCCCGCTTCGCGCATGAAGGCGGCGGTCAGCTCGGCGGACTCGCGGACGGCGGGGTCCGGCACGGGCCGTGCGGAAACGCTCGGGACCCGGGCGAGTCGGCACAGGGCGGCGATCGTGGCGTCCATGCCCGTGTCGAGTGCCCGGAGGGCCTCGGCAAGGTCCGGGGAGGGTGCGGTGCCGGGGCCCCGGCGCGGCGAGGGCTTCATGCGCCCGTTCCTACCGCACTCCTCCGACGGCCGGGAGTCGCGCGCGATGGACACTGGTTACTGCGTAGCCGGAACGCGGGCCTCCCCCGGCCGTTGCCACTTCCTACGGGCATTCAGGACCGTGGTTTGCGTAGACTTGGTGATCGGGTCGCAACCCGAACGAGTTTCCCTGTCTCGGAGTTTGCCCATGAGGACGATCGGCTGGTCCCTGCTGTGTGCGCCCGCGCTCCTGCTCGCGGCGTGCGGAGGCGGCGGCGGAGGCTCCTTCAGCGCGGAGGACAAGCTCGTCGCGTTCATCACGCCGGCGGCGCTGCCGCCGGCCTCGACAGGCCAGCCCTATTTCGTCGACATCGAGGCACAGTTCCCCAACCCGCCGGGCAACTACGCCGTCACCGGCGGCGCGCTCCCGCCGGGGCTCGTGCTCCGCGAGGACGACGGGGAGATCAGCGGCTACCCGCGCGAGGTGGGGTCGTTCCAGTTCGAGCTCGGCGCTCGCGACGGGATCGACGGCAAGCTCCCGGCGGGGCGTGACGTCACGTACGCGGAGACACGGCGCGTCTTCACGCTGCAGATCGCGCGCGGCCCGGTGCAGATCCTCCCGCAGACCCTCCCGGTCGCGCAGTACCGCGGCAGCTACGGGTACCAGATCGACGCGGCCGGCGGCACGAAGCCCTACACCTTCCTCAAGACGGGCGGCACCCTCCCCGCGGGCCTCGTCGTGAGCCCGAGCGGGTTCATCGGCAGCTTCCCGACCGAGGCGCTCGAGCACCCCTACACCTTCGACGTCACGGTGTTCGACGCGGCCGGCGAGCAGCACACGCGCACGCTCACGGTGGACGTCGTCATCCTCCCGCTCCTGATCGAGACGGTCGAGGTGCCCGACGCATCGGAGGGCTTCCCCTACGACACGGCGTTCACGCTGGCCTCGGCGGGCGGCGGGCCGCCGCACACGTGGACCCAGGTCCTTCCGCCGGGTCCCGGCGAGACGACGCTCTCCTCGATCAACATGACGATCTCGAACGACGGCCACCTGCGCAGCATCACGGACGCCGGCCCGCCGCTCGCGGGCGACTTCACGTTCACGGTCCAGGTGATGGACCAGGCGATGCAGGCGGCGACGCGGCAGTTCACGCTCCACGTCACCTCGAGCCCCGTGCTGACGAGCATCAGCCCGCGCATCTCGAACAAGCCGGGCCCCTTCACGGCCACGGGCCTCAAGTTCATGCCCGGCGCGACGCTCGTCTTCAACCCGGGCGCCGCAGGCGCCCAGACGATCACGCCGACGTGGGTGAGCGGCACGACGATGACGTTCCCCAATCCCCCGCCGCTCTCGGTCAAGGGGCCCATCACGGTGCGCGTCGTCAACCCCGACGGCGGCTTCGACGACCTGCCCGCGGCGATGCTCTACCCCGCGGACACCATCAGCTTCGGCACGAAGGGGTTCATCGCGAGCGGCCTGTCGACCTTCGGGCTCGACGCGGCCGACATCGACGGCGACGAGCTGGCCGACATCGTTCACGCGGGCGCGGCGGGGTTCAAGCCGTTCTCCACGTACGCGCTCACGTCCTCGACGGGCGGGCTCAACCTGATCCACAACGACGGCGGGCTCAACTTCACGATCACCCAGCTCGACTCGGGCAACTGGTCGGACGTCAAGTTCGTCGACGTGGACCTGGACGGCGACCTCGACATCGTCGCGCTGGGCTACACGGGCAGCACGGCCCAGATCCGCACCTGGCAGAACGACGGCGACGGGAACATGACGTCCTGGGCGGCGAGCTCCCTGTCGACGATCCCCGGCGTCCCGGCGACCACCACCGAGATGGCCGTCGGCCACTTCAACAACGACGCGCTCCCGGACATCGCGTACGCCTCGGGCTCGAGGCAGCTCTACGGGTCCACGTGGACGACGCTCAACGTCGGAGGGGGGAGCTTTGCCCCTGCGGCGGCGGCGACCAGCAACATGACCACGACCGCGTTCTACGGCGTGAACTCGCTGGCGTGCGACCGCCTCAACGCGGACACGATCAGCGACGTGATCGCGGGCGCGTCGTACTACAGCTCGGCGACGCCGCAGATGCGCGTGAGCAACGTGAACTCCGGCGGCACGTTCGCCGGCTGGTCGACCGCCGGCAACAACACGCACACCTGGGGCGGGACGGCCTCCGTGCGCTCCGGCAACTTCCTGAACCACGCGCTCCCGTGCGTCGTGGTCGCCACGGTCGTGGACCCGCCCGACTCGGGCGGCCCCGGCAACAACTACCTCACGGTGTACTGGGGGTCGGGCCTGCTCAGCCAGACGGCCCTCAGCGTGACCCAGGGCATGTGCAAGTCGATCGGGGTCGGCGACTTCGACTTCGACGGCATCGACGACTTCGCCGTCAGCCACAAGGTCGCGAACGCGGGCAACACGAACCCGCCCCTCACGGGCCAGCCCGACCGGGTGATGGCCTACAAGGGTTCGACGGGCGCCCTCATGCAGACCCTCAACCTGCAGGTCGGCACCCCCACCGTCACGGCGGCGCAGTCGGGCCGCGTCGCGGCCGGCGACCTGGACGGCGACGGCCGTCCCGACCTGATCGTCGCGACGTCCTTCTGGGCGACGGACAACCAGGCCTCGACGAGCTGGCAGCGAGGCGACTCCGCCGACGGCACGCCGCTGGGCCTCGTCTTCTACCGGAACACGTCGCAGTAGGCCGCGGCAGGCGCGTCCCGAGGCGGGCGCGGTCCCCGGTCGCGGGGGCCGCGCCCGCTCCCTTTCCGGGCGCTGCCGTGGGAGCAGGTCGTCGGAGCTCGTGGCGTCGGAGCATTGGGGGTCGGCCCGCGAGCGGGCCTCGACGGGGAGGACGAACGTGACCGAGTCGTCTCAGATCCACGATGCCCGCGCGCTGTTCGACCGGGAGCGCCACGGCACCCTGTGCACGGCGAGCGCGGACCACGAGGGCTGGCCCTACGGGTCGCTCGTCCCGTACGCGCCGCTGCCGGGCGGCGACGTCGTCGTCGTGATCTCGACGCTCGCCGAGCACACGCGGAACGTCCTGAAGGAGCCGCGCGTGACGCTCCTCGTCGCGGACTCGGCGGCATCGGAGCGTCCGTGGACCGCCGCGCGGTTGTCGGTCATGGCGCGCGCCGAGCGCCTCGAGGGCGCGGCGCGCGGGGAGGCGCTCGCGGCCTACTTCGAGCGGTTCCCGTCGAGCCGCACGATCGCGTCGATGCCCGACTTCGCGCCCTGGCGCCTGCGCGTCGAGCAGGTGCGCTGGGTCGGAGGCTTCGCGAACGCGGCCTGGATCGACCGCGAGCCCTGGGCGGACGCCTCGAGGTAGGCGCCCGCGCGGGCTACGCGGCCGCGGCCGCGTGGAAGCGGCCCTTCGCGTCGCGCGCGACGCGCGCCATCGCCACGGTCGGGTCGTGCGTGAAGAAGAGGCGGCCGCCGCGGTCGAGCAGGTCGTGGAGCAGACGCGACTTCTCGTCGATCAGGAGCTCGGGGAACCGGTCGTAGCCCATCGTGATCGGCAGGTGGACCCACGGCGCGCCCGGGATCAGGTCCGACGCGAACAGGACGGGGCCGCCTTCGACCTCGACCTCGGTCAGCAGGAGCCCGGGCGTGTGGCCGTCGGAGAGGTGGAAGCGCCAGCCCGGTCCGAGGACGGGGTGGGTGTCGCCCTCGACGAGCGCGAGCCTCCCGGAGGCCTCGAGGAGGCCCGGGCCCCGCACGCACGCGACCGCGCGTCCATCATCCCGGAGCTCCCGGGCC
>DATLLK010000100.1:0-9575 GCA_035537895.1 Planctomycetota bacterium | reverse complement strand
CCCGCGGCACAGGCTCCCGCGAGCGGCCCCGCGGGCTCGCTCGCGGGAGCCTGTGCCGCGGGAGCCTGTGCCGCGGGAGGGCGCGGCGGCTCCGCACGCAGGTGCGTCGCCAGGAACCACGTAACGAGCAGGCTCGCGGTGAGGGCCAGCAGGCGGGCGGGCACGCGGACTCCGGCGAGAGGGACCCGGGAGATGGAACGGGGGCGCACGCCGCCGGTTCGAAGGGAGGTGCCCGACCGCACGCCGCGCGCAGCTCCGCACGCCCGACGATTCGGCGGAAAGGGCTCCCGTGGCAGGATGGCGCGATGCCGCGCGCGCTCCTCCTCGCGACCCTCCTTCTCGCCGTGCTCGCGGTCGGGACCGGATGCGCGGCCCTGCCCTCGAGGCCGCACGGCGAACCCGTCTGCTCCATCTCGGACCACCTCGACCCCTCGGCCTGGCGCGAGTACGTGGGCCGCGACTACTTCGGGAGCCGCGGCGCGCTCCTGCCGGCCGCGCTCGTCGTCGGGGCGGCGCTGGTCGCGCCGGCGGACGACCGTCTCCAGGACGCGATGTCCGGGAGCCTCGGCGACTCGGCGGCGATCGGGGACGTGGGCGTGTCCTCGCTGGTCGTCGGGTCGATCGCGCTCGGGGCGCTGCGTCCCGGTCCGGGACGCCACCCGTGGGACCAGACGTGGTCGAACTTCGAGGCGCTCTGGCTCACCTACGCCGTGACGGAGGCGGGAAGGGCGGCCTTCGAGCGCGAGCGGCCCACGGGGTCGTCGCGTGCGTCGATGCCGTCGGGACACGCGGCGATCTCGTTCGCCGCGGCGACGCTGATCCACCGCGAGGCGGGTCCGGCCTGGGGGATCCCGGCGTACGGTGTGGCGGGGTTGGCCGCGTGGTCCCGGGTGGAGTCCGACCGGCACTTCCCGAGCGACGTGCTCGTCGGCGCGGCGCTGGGCTGCCTCGTCGCGGGCGCCGTCGACTCCCTCCACTTCGGGCGCGGCCCCGGCCGGGGCATCGCCGGCCGCTGCCACCTGCACGCGGGTCCGACCGAGGATGGCGTCGGGGTCGGCCTGTCGATCGACCTCTGATCGGCGCTCGAGGATCGAACGGGGCGTCGCGCGCCGGTCCGGTCGCGCGGCGCGCTCAGCGCGACTCGCCGACGTACCAGGTGCCCTGCGCGCGCGCGACCTCCTCGCCGCCGGGCATCGTGCAGCGTCCCTCGAGGTAGGCCACCCGCCGCCCGCGCTTCACGACGCGCCCGACCGCCACGAGGCGGTCGCCCGGGCGGGCCGCCTTCAGGTACTGCACGGAGATCTGCGTCGTGCTGCAGAACTCCCCCGGTGCGAGCATCCCCGAGAGCGCATGCCCCATCGCCGTGTCGAGCAGGGCGAACGTCACGCTCCCGTGGATCACCCCCTGGATGTTCTGGTGCGCCTCGGTGACGGCGAGCGTGCAGCGCACCTCCCCGGGGCCGAGCTCGGTCTCCTCGATCCCCAAGTGCTCGACCCAGCCCTGCTTCCGTTCGTTCGCCATGAAGGGAGCGTCCACTCCGGGGGGGACACGGGCGCGTTCGGCGTGCGGGACGGTGTGGGAGTTGCTAGACTCCCCCTATGCGCACGATCCAGCGTTGGTTCCCGCTCGGCCTGCCCTTCCTGGCCTTGCTGCTCGCCGTGGTGCTGCTCCCCGGCGGCCCGGTGGCCAGCGCCGAGGACGCCCCCACCCCCGCTCCCGGTCCGGCCGGAGCGGGCGGCGAGCCCGCCATGGGCGAGGAGGAGCTTCCCTCCGACGACGAGGAGCTCGACATCCCGACCTCGCTCGACTTGAAGATCAAGAAGTCGATCGAGCTCGGCGTCAAGTGGCTGAAGCAGGCGCAGAAGCCCGACGGGTCCTGGGGGCTCATCAAGGGCAACGCGGTCTACGGCGGCGGGAAGAACGACCCGAACGACGGGCAGATGCCCGCGGGGTCGACGGCGCTCGCGCTCTTCACGCTGCTGAAGTGCAAGGTCCCCCACGACGACCCGATCGTGAAGAAGGGCTTCAACTTCCTGCGCAGCAAGTACTACACGCCCGGCTCCGCCTACGAGGTCTCGATGCTGCTCCTCGCCGTGACGGCCACGGCGGACCCCTTCAAGAAGACGAAGGCCTCCGTCGCGCAGGGCGAGCGCATCAAGTTCCCCGCCGGCGACTGGCGGTCGTGGGCGCAGAAGCTCCACGACGTGCTGCTCAGCAAGCGCCAGAAGGCCAAGAAGATGGGCTGGCGCTACAACGAGACGGGCCACGAGTCGCAGGAGCCGCCGGGCGGCAACGAGGACCTGTCGAGCACGCAGATGGCCGCGCTCGCGCTCCTCGCCGCGGAGCGGTGCGGCATCAAGACCGAGAGCCGCGTGTGGAACGACCTCATCACGTACGCGATGAAGCAGCAGGAGGACGAGGGCCCCGAGTGGGAGCGCTCGGTCTACGACCGGCCGCCCAAGGACCTCGACCCCAAGAAGCTGTCCGACAAGGACCGCGAGCGCTACGGCCCGCAGGGCGGCGCCGGCGACGGCGGCAAGGCGCCGAAGGACCACGCGCGCGGCTACTCCTACATCAAGAGCAGCTCGCTGCCGGCGGACGAGGGCGGCGCGACGGGCGGCATGACCGCGTGCGGCATCGGCACGATCATGATGGCGCGCTACATCCTGATGCAGCGCAAGGACCCGCTATGGGAGAAGCGCGACCAGGCCGCGGTGCAGAAGTCGATCTACGACGGCTGCGCGTGGCTGGACATGCACTGGAACCCATTCGAGAACCCGCAGAAGCGGTCGATGAACGTCTACCACATCTACTACATGTACTGCATCGAGCGGGCGTTCGACCTGATCGGCAACCAGAAGCTCGGCAAGCACCTGTGGTACCTGGAGATGGCGAGCCAGCTGACGGGCCGCCAGAGCGACAAGGGGTTCTGGAACAGCAACAGCACGCACCAGCCCGAGGAGGTCCTCGACACCTGCTTCGCGCTCCTGTTCCTCAAGCGCTCGACCAAGGGCGGCATCCCCTACGGCTCCATCACCGGCGGCGGTGACGAACCGCCTGCCGACAACCGCGGCAGATAGTCTCTCGCTCCCTCTCTCTCTTCTGCGGGCGGCGCTTCGGCGCCGCCCGCAGTCGTTTCAGGTCCGCGTCCTCTCTGCACTCCGGACGAGTCCGACTCTTGCGGCGCGCGGGATGGGGTGCGGAGCGCCGATGACGACGACGACGCGTACTCTGAGTACGCGAGGAGGAGGAAGCGGCCGCGAGCGCCCCCAGCCCGCGTGCCGCCCCTAGCGGGGAACCGGAGCGGGGCCGACCAGGAGTTTCGTCAACTCGCCGTCCCACGTGTCGAGCTGCGTGCGCTCGGCCGGGGTCAGGTCGGGCAGCGACCGCGCCTGCGCGAGCCACCCCGCGGCGCGCGAGGCCGCGCCGCTGTCGCGACGCAGGACGACCGCCTCGACGCCGGCGAGGAGGGCGGCGCGACGCGCGTCGCCGGGCGTCGCGGCGTCGTCGAGGAGCGTCGCCGACATGTCCTGCAGGAGCACGAGCGCCCCGTGCCACGCCTCGAGCTCGCGGGGGCTCTCGGGCGGCGGCCCGCCGTTCTGCGCGACGAGGAGCGAGCGCAGGATGCGGTGCGCGTCGCTCACGTCCTTGCGGCGCGCCGCCACGTCGCGCCCCGCGGCGTGCGCGCGATCGCGTCGCAGCGACGCCCGCAACGCCTGGAGCGCGATGCGCCCGCCCGCCGCGTCGGCCGCGGCGTCGGCGAGCTCGATGGCGGGATCGAACGCGCCCGCGGCGGCGAGCCGCGTGAGGCCGTCGGCGATCGCCGGGTCGTTCGCGGCGCCGGACTTCGCGAGCGCGGTCACGAGGCCCTCGACGGAGGCGCCGAGCGGCTCGGGGAGCGTCGGCTCGCCCGGCTTCGCCGCCTCCGCCGCCAGGGCGAGGACGCCCGGCAGCGCGCCGTCGTCGGCGAGCGCCGCGGCCGCCTCCGCGGCGGCGAGGCGCAGCTCGCGCGAGCCCCCCGTGGGCTTCAAGGCCGAGCGCACCGCCTCGATCGCCGCGCGCCTCACGTCGTCCTTCGCCTCCGCCGCGAGGCGGGCGAGGTCGCGCACGGCCTCGATGCGGACCTCGGGCACCTCGCCCGACTGTGCGACGTCGACGAGGGCCTCGGCCGCCTCGGGCACCTTGGGCGCCATGCGGCCCAGCACCGTGACGGCGAGACGGGCGACGGCCGTGTCCTCGGGCGGCACGTGCGCCAGCTCGCGCAGGCGGGACACCGTCTCGGGCGAGGGGAAGCCCTCGAGGCCCCGGACCGCCGCCATGCGCGCCTCGGGTGCCGGCTCGTGAGGCAGCCCCGCCTCGCCCTGGCGCGCCTCCTGGCGTCGCAGGATGCCGCGCAGGTACGCGGAGGCGACGGCGCTCCCCGACCAGGACTCGGTGCCGCCGCGGGCGAGGGCGTCGAGCGCGCGCACGCGCAGCGCGATCGAGGCCTCGTCGGTCCGGTCGGCGCGGGCGCGGTGGAACTCGCACAGCGCCACCTCGTTGCCCCCGACGGAGCCCGCGACCGAGAGCCACGTCTCTAGCACGCCGGGGTCGCTCACGTCGCGGATGCGCGCGTAGGCCTCGGCCACGTGCTCCTTGTCGCCCACGCGCTCGAGGACGGCGAGGAGCGCCTTCAAGAGCTCCGGGTCGGCGCAGCACGAGGGGAGGCGCGCGAGCGCGGCGTCCGCCAGGCCGCGCGTCGCGTCGACGTTGCCCTTGGTGAGCAGCGCCGTCGCCTCGAGCAGCCCCACGAGCGTCTCGCGGTCGGTCTCCTCGGAGATCGCGCGCCGCAGCAGGAGGAGCCACTCGCCGTCCTGCGCCTGCACCTTGGGCGCGCGGCGCCCCGCGAGCCGGCGGACCTCGGGCCAGGGCGTCTGCTCGCGACGCAGGTAGCGGTCGAGGTCGGCGAGCGTCGTCGCGCGCTCGATGTTCGCCCGCGCCTCCTGGACCATCCGCCGGTAGAGCGGCGCGTCGGGGGCGTCCTTCGCCGCCGACAGCGTCGCCACCCATTCGGTGAAGCTCGCGCGCTCGTACCGCGCGAAGAACGCCTTCGCCTCGGCCGGGGACGCGAACCGGAAGGCGAGCATCGCGGCGAGCCCGTCCCCCGCGGCGGCGCGGACGTCCTCGGAGCCCGTCTCCCACGCGTCGGCGAGCAGGCGGGCCGTGGCGGCGGTCGCGTCGTGGCGCAGCAGCACCGCGGCACCCGTCCGCACCTTCACGGGCGAGGCGGCGTCGAGCAGGCGCTTGCGGGCCGCGGCCGCGAGCGCCGGCCACGCGGTCGCGCTGGGCCGGGTGAACCGCCGCACCTCCTCGACGAAGGCGGGGTCGCCGTCGGCGCGCGTGAAGACCTCGTCGACGAGGAGGGGCTCACGGTCCTTGGGGGCGCGGTCGGCGAGCCAGGCCGCCGCGTGGGCGGCGGGTGCGCGCACCGTCCGGTCGCCGAAGACGGGGCCGAGGACGGCGCCGACCTGGGCCGGGTAGCCCTCGAGTCCCTTCAGGACGGACGCGCGCAGGGCCTCGTCCCCCGAGAGGAAGCGCACGCGCAGGACCTCGGCCTCGTCGGCCCGCGCCTGCAGGGTCGGGACGAGCAGCACCGTCAGGAGGGCGAGGACCCGCACCACCCATCGACCACCGGACGAGCGACCACCGGACGAGCGACCACCGGACGACCGACCACCGGATGCCTCTCGAGGATGGCGGGAGGGACCCGGGATCATCGACACGGCGGCTCCGAGAGGGCGGGATGTGGGCGTTCGGTCGTGGGGCCTCGTGTCGTCGGGCGCGACAGCGCCGACGGTCGCGTGCCTTCGCGTCCCGTGCGGAGTCTACGGCGAGCCGCAGGGCCGTCAACGGCGACCTTCCCGCCCTTCTTCATATCTCTGCCCGACCCCGTCGCCCGGGCCGCGGGCGAAGACGGCGGCGGAGAGGACCGCGACCTCTTCCGCCACCTCCGTCGGGTCGCGCCGATCCGTCTCGACCGTCGCGCGCGCCAGCGCGGCATACGCGCCCTCCCGATCCCGCGCGACGCGCTCGCACTCCTCGAGGACGTCGGGCGCTCCCGTCAGGCGGGGCCGGATCGTGGGATCCGCGGCGATCCGTCGGGCCGCCTCCTCGGGTCGCACGGCGAGCCTGACGGCGAACGAACGGGCGGCGATCCGCCGGGCGTTCGCGTCCCGGGTGGGCGCTCCCCCGCCGACGGCGACGACGACGCCCCGGCGCGCGAGCGCGCGGCCGACGACGTCCTCCTCGATCCGGCGGAACGCGGCCTCGCCCCGCAGGGCGAGGACCTCGCCCGCGGGACGGCCCTCGCGACCCGCGATCTCCGCGTCGGTGTCGACGAACGGGCGGCCGAGGCGGCGCGCGACGAGACGCCCGACCGTCGTCTTGCCGGCGCCGCGCGGGCCGAAGAGCACGACGTTCGTCGAGGGGCGAAGCGCGCACGCGAGGACGTCCCCGGGCGGCGCGTGGCCGGTGAAGGCCCGCGACTGACCGGCGGCCTGGCGGAGGAGAAGCGACGGCCCGTCCTCGACGGCGAGCCCCCGGGCGGCGGCCGCGCGCGCGACCGCGCCGGGCCGGGCGCCTCGCGCGTAGGGCGCGTCGATCACGAGGACCCCCGCGGGCAGCCGCGCGAGGAGGTCCTCGAACGCGGACGGCAGCGTGCCGTCCCCGCCCACGGGCGTCGCGTTGACGAGGACGACGTCCCCGGGCCGCGGCTCCGCCACGCCTCCCGCGTCCTCGACGCCGAGGTCGGCGGCGGCGCGCGCCCGGCGCGCGGCGTCCCTGCCGACGACGCGAACGGCGAGCCCCGCCTCGACGAGCGCGGCGGCGGCGGCCCGCGCGAAGCCGCCGGTCCCGACGACGAGGGCGCCGCCCGACGCGACGCCGCGGTCGCGCGCCGCCGAGAGGACCGCGAGCGCGTCCGTGTTCGCGCCGTGCAGCCGGCGGTCCGGCGCGCGCACGACCGTGTTCACGGCGCCGCAGCGCGCGGCGACGGGGTCGAGCACGTCGCAGCGCGCGGCGACCTCCCCCTTGCGCGGCACGGTCACGCTCCAGCCCGACCACGGGAGCGCGAGCGCCTCGACGGCGGAGAGGTCCGCGGCCGGGAGATAGACCGCGTCGAGCCCGAGCGCGCGGAACACGGCGTTGTGCAGGGCCGGCGACGGCGAGCGTGCCGGCGGACGGCCGACGAGGCCGAAGAGGCGCGCGCGCGGGCCGATCTCGCCCAACCGCAATTCGTCGAGGAGGTGCTCGAGCACGGGCAGGTCGACGAGCGCGCCGGGCGGGGAACCGCCCGTGTCGGCGGGCGCGCCGAAGACGAACGGGTCGATGCCCGCCGCCTCGGCGATCGCCGCGGTCACGACCCGCAGGCCGCCGCCGAGCGGGCCGTAGGGCACGACCGTCGCCGGCGGGATCGCGCCCCGTGCGGCCGCCTCGGCGAGGCGCCGCGCGAGGTCGAGCGCCGCGAGCGCCTCGGCGCCGTCACGGACCGGGCGCGCGACCTTCCACGCGTCCACCTCCGTCCTCGGGAGCCAGAGCGGGCCGGCCCCGTGCGCCGAGGCGAGCACGCGCGCGCCGGCGCGCCGCGCGGCCGACGCGACGAGGGCCACGACGCCGGTCTCGGCGTCGACCCACGCGGCGCCGGCCTCCGCCGCCTCGATCAGGAGCGCCGCGGCCTCCGCGGGCTCGCCGCGAAACGCGCCCCCCTCGTCGGCGCCGCGCACGGTCGCGAGCACGGGACGGGGGCTCGCGGCGACCCACGCGCGGGGCGTCGCGCCCGACAGGAGGTCCAGCCGCAGCTCGATCAGGTCCGCCAGCGCGCCGGCCGACTCGAGGTCGGCGGGGCGCTCGACCCAGGGCGGTGCGGCGACGGCGACGAGCGGCATGGACGCGAGGCTACCGGAGCGGCGCCCTCGCCGTCATCGGCCGTCGGTGCGAACGACCTCGCGTCGGCCCGGCAGCGACCTCCACCGCGCGACGACGTCCTCCGCCTCGCCCTCGTCGGGGACGTCGAACAGCGTGCTGCCCGAGCCCGTGAGGCACGGCGGCCGGCCGAGCAGGCGCTCGGCCTGGATCGCCAGCGAGCGCAGGGCGGGGACGGCGCGCATCGCCGCCTCCCCGAGGTCGTTGTGGTGCGCCTCGCGGATCCGTTCCGGCACCCCGCTCGCGACCGCCTCGACGGCGCGGTCGAGCCCGTCCTTTGGCGCGCGACGGATGCGCTCCGCGACGCGCGCGTACACCTCGACCGTGCTCGTCGGGAACGGGGCGAGCAGGAGCACCAGCGTCACGGGCGGCGCCGGCGGGAGCGGCCGCACGTCGTCGCCGCGCCCGACGCCGATCGCGGTGCCGCCGTCGAGGAGGAACGGCACGTCGGCGCCGAGCCCGCGCGCGACCTCCCGCAGGCGGTCGGGAGGGAGCGCGCGCGCGGGATGGAGCGCCTGGAGCAGCCGCAGGACGCAGGCCGCGTCCGACGATCCGCCGCCGAGCCCGCCGCCCGCGGGCACGCGCTTCCCGAGGTGGACGCGGACGCCGCGCTCGTGGCCCGTCGCCTCGCGCCACGCGTGCGCCGCGCGCAGCGCGAGGTTGGTCTCGTCGGTCGGGATGCCGACCGCGCCGCCGAGGGTGCACGACATCGTGTCGGCGTCCTGCACCTCGACGTCGTCGCCCCACGCGACCGTCTGGAAGAGCGTCTTCAGGTCGTGGTAGCCGTCGGGCCGGCGGCCGACGACCTCGAGGTAGAGGTTGACCTTGGCGGGGGCGACGCCCCGCACGATCAGAGGTTCCCCGTGACCTTGTTCTGCTCGTCGACGAACACGACCTTCGGCCGGAAGTCCTTCGCCTCGACCTCGTCCACCCAGGCGAACGCGAAGATGATCACCGTGTCGCCGACCTGCACGTGACGGGCGCAGCCGCCGTTCATGCAGACGACGCCCGTCCCCGGCGCCCCCTCGAACGCGTACGTCTCGAAGCGGGCCCCGTTGTTCAGGTTGACGACGAGGACCTTCTCGTTGGGGAGGATGTCGACCGCGTGGAGGAGGTCGCGGTCGATCGTCACGCTGCCGACGTAGTGGAGGTCGGCCTCGGTGACGCGGGCCCGGTGGATCTTCGACTTGAGCAGGCTTCGGAACATGGGCGCGCGAGATTAGCACCTGCCCGGCGGACCGTCGAATCGAGGGAGGCGCCGCGAGCGCCTGCGGGTCCGGTACCTCGTTTCTGAAATCTGCTGCATCACGTTTCGGTCCGAGAGAACCCCCCGCGGCACGCTGGATGGGGTGCGGAGGGCCGATGACGACGACGACGCGTACTTCCTGGTACGCGAGGAGGAGGAAGCGGTCCCGAGCGCCCCCAGCCAGCGCGCCGCGGCTAGTTTGCGCCCTCGGCTGCCCACTTCTCCCAGGCCGCGAGCGCCGGCGCGCGTGCGGCGGGCGGGTCGTCGGAGCGGAAGCCGCGGTCGGTGCCCGTCATGCGCGCGAGCGCGCGGATCGCGGCCTCCCGCGCGACGACGTCGTCGTCGGCTCGGGACGCGAGCCGCTCGGCGC
>DATLLK010000099.1:0-3911 GCA_035537895.1 Planctomycetota bacterium | reverse complement strand
CGTGGACTCCCACTGCCACCTGACGTGGCCGGCGTTCCGCGACGACCTGGACGGGGTCCTCGACCGGTGCGTCGAGGCGGGGGTGCGGCAGGCCGTGGTCGTCGCGACCGGGGCCGACACGGCGGAGGAGAGCGCGCGCCTGTGCGAAGGCCGCCCCAACCTCTTCCCGACCGCGGGGATCCACCCGAACGACCTCCCCGCCGACTGGCCCGTGGAGTTCGCGCGGTGCGAGGCCCTGCTGCGCGGGGGACGCTTCGTGGCCGTCGGCGAGACCGGCCTCGACTACTTCCGCGACCAGGTCACGCCCGCCGCCCAGCGCGAGGGCTTCCTCGCCCACGCCGGGCTCGCCCGGACCCTCGACCTCCCGGTCATCGTCCACATCCGCGACCGGGACGGGCGGTGGGACGCCTACGACGACGTGGCGCGGGTCCTGCGCGACGTGCCCGGGGTCCGCGGCGTCATCCACTGCTACACCGGCGACCCCGCCCACGCGGAGGCCTACCTCGCGCTGGGGTTCGTCGTCTCCTTCAGCGGCATCCTCACCTTCCCGAAGGGCGAGAACGTCCGCGCGAGCGCGCGCGTCGTGCCCCTCGAGCGCGCCCTCGTCGAGACCGACGCCCCGTTCCTCGCCCCCATCCCGCGGCGCGGCGAGCGCTGCGAGCCGTCCTTCGTCGCGCACACGGCGCGCCGCCTCGCGGAGGTGAAGGGCCTCGACGAGGCCGAGGTCCGCGCGACGACCACCGCGACGGCGCGCGCCCTGTTCCGGCTCCCGGAGGCGTGACGCCATGACCCAGCCCACGGGCGTCGAGGCGGCCGCGCGCGACGTCGACCAGTTCCGCCGCGACTTCGAGGCGCTGCGCTCCGCGATCTCGCGCGTGATCGTCGGTCACCGCCAGGTCGTCGACGCGGCGCTCACGTGCGCGTTCGCGGGCGGCCACCTGCTCCTCGAAGGCGTGCCGGGCACGGGCAAGACGCTCCTCGTCCGCACGCTGGCGCGCGCGCTCGCCCTGAAGTTCGCCCGCGTGCAGTGCACGCCCGACCTGATGCCGGCCGACGTGATCGGAACGCCCTGGGTCGACGAGCGCAACGGGCTGCGCGAGTACCGATTCCGACCCGGCCCCGTCTTCACGCAGGTCCTCCTCGCCGACGAGGTGAACCGGGCGACGCCCAAGACGCAGTCGGCGCTGCTCGAGGCGATGGAGGAGCGCCAGGTCACGGTCGGCGACGAGACCCACCGCCTGCCCGCGCCCTTCCTCGTGCTGGCGACGGAGAACCCGATCGAGATGGAGGGGACCTATCCCCTGCCCGAGGCGCAGCTCGACCGGTTCATGCTGAAGGTGACCGTGCCCAACGCGCCCGCCGCGGAGATCGAGGCGATCCTCGACCTGACGGCCGGCGGCGGCCTGCCCGAGGTCACGCCGGTGCTCGACGCCGACCGCGTCCTCGCGATGCAGGCCCTCGTGCGGCGCGTGGTGCTCGGCGACCGCGTGCGCGCCTGGATCGCGCGCCTCGTCGAGGCGACGCGTCCCGACGGCCCCGACGCGCCGGCTTCCGTGCGCAAGTTCGTGCGCTACGGCGCGTCGGCGCGCGCGGCGATCTCGCTCGCGCTCGGCGGCAAGGTCCTCGCGCTCGCCGCCGGACGGCCCAACGTCTCGCGCGACGACGTCCGCACGCTCGTGCACGCGGCGCTCCGCCACCGCGTGCTGCTCAACTTCGAGGGCGAGGCGGAGGGCGTCCCCGTCGAGACCCTCCTCGACGACGCGCTCGCCGCGGTCGGCGCGGGATAGGCCGAGCGGTCAGGGCCGTGCCGCGTCGAGGCGGCGGACGGCCTCGACGAGCAGCGCCCGCACCGCCTCCGAGAGGCGAGCGGGGGTCACGTCGCGCCGCGCGCCCGCGCCCGGGACGGGCAGGTGGAGGAAGGTGACGGGCACCCCGCGACGGCGCACGGCGGGGTGGCCGAGCGCCGTGAAGAGCGCCGCGTTGCAGAGGAAGCCTCCGGCGTCCCGGCTCTCGCGCGCGGGGAGCCCCGCGGCCCGGAGCACGCGGACGACGTCCCGCGCAGGCCAGGTCGCGAGGCGGCGCGCGGGACCGGCTCGGGCGAGGCGCGCGCCCGTCGGGAGGCGGCCGTCCTCGTCGCGCAGCGGGCGCGCGCGGTTGCGCCCCCACCGCTCGGGTGTCGGCACCCTGCGCCCCCCCGCCTCGCCCGTGAGGACGACCGCGCCGACACTCGCGCGGTCGAGCTCGGCAACGAGGCGCGCGAGCCCGCCGCGCCACGTGACGGGCAGAACGAGCGACTTCACGCGCGCGCGGACGCTCGCCGGGAGCCGTACGGCGCGCAGCGCGGACGCGCTCTCGTTCCGGCGTCGGTCCCCGAAGGGCCGGAAGGCGACGGCGAGCACGTAGGAGGCGCGACGCGGCATGGGCTCCGGCGGGGGTTGATCGTCGACCTCCCGGGACCTATCCTGCGTCGGGCCCCCGCGGGCCGGCAAGGCCCTGGACTCAACGTCCCGGAGATGGAGTTTCATGAAGCTGGAGAAGCGCCGCTACGACGACGTGGTCATCCTGAAGTTCGTGGGCGAGTTCGACGCCTTCAACCTCCCCAACTTCAGCAGCCGGATCGACGCGATGATCGACGCGGGCGACAAGCAGCTCGTGCTCGACCTGCACGCCTTGAAGTTCATCAACTCCGCGGCGCTGGGCTACCTCATCAAGACGAGCAAGCGCGTGAAGCAGGCCGGCGGCGAGATGGTCATCGCGCGCCCGAGCCGGTTCATCCAGCGCACGCTGGCGACGCTCGGACTCGAGGGGGTGTTCAACGCCTACGCCACGGTCGAGGACGGCATCCTCCACTTCAAGCGCGGGCAGGGCATCACCAAGGTCGACCTCTCGCAGGGCGGCTACGACGAGGCCCTGACGGGCGCGCTCCCGATCCTGTTCCGCAAGGACGACAAGTCCGCCCTCCCGCCCAACCAGGTCGGGCGGATCGTGACCCTCTACGAGGACAGCCTTCTGTTCCGCTACGAGCCGGACGCCGCGACGGGCAAGGACCCGGTCGACGCCGACCTCGCCGAGGGCACGCGCCTCAAGATGAAGTTCCGCCAGCCCTTCGCCGTGAAGGACCACTACTTCGAGATGACGGGCACCATCACGCAGGTGACCCGTCTCGCGGGCGGCAACGACGAGGATACGGACGCGGTCACGACCGTGCGCGTCAAGTACGAGCGCATCCGCGACGAGGACCGCAACCACCTCCAGCAGTTCGTGCGCGACCTGGACTCGTGGAGGCGCGAGCTGGGGTAGGTCGGGCGGAGCGGCGGCTCGCCGCGCAGCGCGGCTCCCTCAGGGCTCCCTCAGGGCCACGTTCGCGAGGGACGCAAACGTGGCTCAGGTGGCCTTCTGCCCTCGGCTCGCCAACGCGGCGAGCGGCTCGATGGCATCCTGGACAAGCCGGCGCCCGACGGCACGAAGGGCTTCCAGGGCTCGGCCCCGACCTGCGAGGAGTCCCCATTCGCAGGTGTGGGTCGCTTCCTCGAGGTCTGCAGTGCTCGCGAGCAACCCCCTCAGGCCGTCGCCGGCCCGGCGAGCCAGCGCTTGCGCCTCTGCGCCAAAGCACGCCTGGAGGTCAGCCCACCAGATCTCCGACCACGTCTGCACCGCGGCGTCGCCCGCCAGGTCCGCGATCGCGAGCACGCGGCCGAGGTCCTTGTTGCTCCGTTTGATGTCCCTGCCCTCGATGGATTGGCTCATGCGCGCCGGCCCGATCCTGGGGTGGGCGAGCAGGTTGGCGAGGGCCATCGCCTCCGGCCGCGCGACGCGAACCCCGAGATCCGTCTCCAGCGCGTTGCGCTCGGCGAGGACCAGGTACCGGAAGCTGGCCAGCGCGAAGTGCCCGGCTCGGGTCTCCATGCGCT
>DATLLK010000098.1:0-2033 GCA_035537895.1 Planctomycetota bacterium | reverse complement strand
GGCGGGAGGCTATCACGGGTCGGCCGGCCGCCCCGGCGGGACCGGGGGCGTTGCCCGGACGCCCCGAACCCCGATACTGGCGGTCATGAACCGCCCTGCCCTCGCCCTGCTCCTCGCCTCCCTCCTGCTCTGCGTGCCGTCTCCGACCGCGCGCGCCGACGACCGCCTCCCCGGGGAGGCGGGCGAGCTGACGCCTGCCGTCCGCACGCAGGCGCAGGCGCACCTCGACGTCCTCGTGAAGGGGGGACCGGAGGGACTGAAGGCTCGTCGGGCGCTGCTCGTGCTCGGGCCGGCGGTCTGGCCCGTCGTCGAGAACACGCTCCGGCTGGCGCCGTCGGGCGATTCGCGTGCGCACCTCCACTTCCTGAAGGCGCTGCTCGCGAAGAAGGCCGAGCCGGAACTCGAGACCCTGCGCGGTCGCCTGCGGCGCAAGGCGCTCATGGACGACATGGCCGGCGTGCTGCGCGAGGTGAACGAGTTCCGTGCCGGCCGGCCCGACCCGAACCACAAGGGCGTGCGCATCCCGCCGCAGGTCCCCTCGAAGGTCGAGGGGAAGACCACGGTCTTCCGGTCGTCGGACGGCTCCCTCGTGCTCGCCTTCGGGGGGGACGGGACGGCCAAGGAGCCCGACGCGCCGATCGTCTCGGTGTCGGACCCGATCGCGGGGCTCGTGGTGGCCGTGGGCGGGAAGGCCATGCCGTTCGCGCGGCGCAGTGGGAACGGGAGCGAGATCACCGTCAGCGCGCCCAACGGCTTCGCGTGGGCGTACGCGAGCGACGGGGCCGCGGGCCAGGCCCCGGGCGGCCTCGGCGGGGAGGGCGGTACCGCGCAGGCCCGGGGCGGGGCCGGCCAGTGGAGCCGGTCCGGCACCGTGGGCGTGACCGCGCCCGACCCCAAGAAGTAGCCGCCGCCCCCGCGCCGGGCGCGTCTTTCCCCCGGCGAGGGTCTCTGCGACCCTCCGTCTCGACGGCCCCAACCCGGGGCAGGTCAGCCGGGGGACGGTAGCCTCCTCGCGATGTCGCTCGATCTGCCCGATGAACGCAGCCTTCGCGACCTCGCCCACGTGCGCGAGCGCACGGCGCTGCACGGCGGCCCGTGGCGGATCGTCGGGACGATCGCGGGGGCGCTCCTCGGGGCGGTCCTCCTCTTCGCCGCCTACGCGAAGGTCCTGGACCCCTACACCTTCGCCGAGTCGATCCACGCGGAGCGCCTCGACTTCTTCCTCTCCGCGCACGGCGTCGCGGTCCTCGCGATCGCGCTCGAGGTGGGGATCGGACTGCTGCTGCTCTTCGGCGTCCGCCGCACGCCGGTGATGCTCGCGGCGACGGGGCTCGTGGCGTTCCTCCTCTTCCTCGCGACGCGCACCTACGTCGCCTACCTGCGCGGCACCGTGGACGAGGCCCACACGTGCGGCTGCTTCGGCGCGCTCGTCGAGCGCACGCCCACGGAGGCGTTCTGGCAGGACATCCTGCTCCTCGTGCCGTCCCTCGTGCTGGCGTGGGTCGGGCGACCGCCGCAGTGGACGCGGGTGCCCTGGGTGCGCGTGACCGTGGCGGGCGTGCTGACCGCGCTCGCGCTCGTGTTCACCGGGTTCGCGCCGTCGCTCCCGCTCGACGACTTCGCGACGCGGCTCCGCCCCGGGTTGAACGTCTCCGAGGTGTGCGCCGGGAAGGACGACAAGAAGGCCTGCGTGCTCGACGTGATCCCGCTCCTCGCCGAGGGGCGCCACTTCGTGGTGATCCCCGACCTGAAGGACCCGGGGTTCATCGCCCGCGTCCCCGAGTTCAACGCGCACGCGGTCGCGGGCACGACGCCCCTCCTTTGGATGCTGACGGCGGAGCCCCAGGACAAGGTGCAGGAGTTCCAGCTGCGACGCGGCGCGACCTTCCCACTGCAGTCCGCCCCGGCGATCCTCCTGCGGCCTCTGTACCGGCGGCTCCCCCGTGCGTTCCTCGTCGAAGACGGTCGGATCTTGCGCACGTGGGCGGAGATCCCCACACTTGCGGGACTTGCGACCCCGGAGGGTCGCTAGC
>DATLLK010000097.1:0-5143 GCA_035537895.1 Planctomycetota bacterium | reverse complement strand
TCACGCCCAGGGAGGTGGACCCGCGTGAGGACGCGGACGGCCGCACGTGCTGGCTCGCGATCGACCTCGTGGTCCAGGGCTTCTGCGAGCAGGCGCTCGACGAGCTCATGGCGGAGTGGGGACCGAAGGCGTGCGTCGCGGATCGTGCGGGTGGTGCGGCCGACCTTGAACGTCCTCTGGGTCGGCAGCTCGAAGACCTCCTCCGCCGTGGTGACGCCCGCGGCCAGCGCGAGCGCGGCGGTCATCGGCTTGAAGGTCGACCCCACCTCGACGGCGCTCTGGGTCGCGTGGTTGAGCAGAGCCGGCCTGCCGCGCTGCGTCGCGTCGAAGGAGGGCCTCTGGGCCATGGCGAGCACGTCGCCGTTCGCGGGATCGAGGACGATCGCGACGCACGCCTTCGGTCCCCACTCCGCCATGAGCTCGTCGAGCGCCTGCTCGCAGAAGCCCTGGACCACGAGGTCGATCGCGAGCCAGCACGTGCGGCCGTCCGCGTCCTCACGCGGGTCCACCTCCCTCGGCGTGACGAAGCGCCGGCCGCGCCCGTCGACGGGCAGCCGGCGGCGCACCTCGAGACCCGCGAGGAACGGGTCGAGCCCGGCCTCGATGCCGTGCCGGCCCTCGAGCGGGCCCCAGGCGTCGCCCGTGGTCGCGATGCCGACGAGCGAGCCCGCCCACGAGCCGTTCGGGTAGTCGCGCCGGTCGCCGTGCTGGACGACGAGCCCCTTCACCTTCGCCTGGTCGAGCCTCGCGATGAGGAGGGGGTCGTCGACGTTGGAGCGGACCGTGATCATCGAGGAGCCGCTCGGCCCGAAGGGGCCCTTGCGGCGGCGCTCGTAGATCTGCTCGCGGATCTCGCCCGAGGAAGGCACGCCTTCCAGGAGCCCGGTGAGGATCCCGGCGAAGCGGCCGACGTCCTCGATGGTCGGCGCGATCGCCTGCGTCTTCCTGTTCGTGATGCCCCCCGCCTCGACGAGGACGTGCCGCACGGGGCGCGAGATCGCGAGGGGGCGCCCCTGGCGGTCGACGATCGCGCCGCGGAGGGGCTGGATCGACATCGTGCGCCCCTGCGCGGCCACCGTGTCCCGCCACCGGTCGGCCGAGAAGAGCTGCAGGTGCGCGAGTCGCGCGAGGAGCGCCGCGAACACGACGAGCAGGGCGCCGAAGACGACGTGGGCGCGCGCGCGCTGCACGACGCGCAGCGTCCGCCGCGCGAGCCCCACGGGCACGTGGCGCGGGAGCTCGGTCACCGGGCGGGCGGGCGCGCTCACAGGCCCCCCTCGGATGCCGCCGGCTCGAGCGGCGCGTCGTCGACCGCGGGCGTCTCGTCGAGGGCGGCGGGGACGTCGTCCTGCGGCGCCTCGATGGCGACTCGGGTTTCGGGCGCCGGCTTCGGCGCCGGGGTCGGCGTCGCGCTCGTCACGGCGACCGTGGCGTCGTGGAGCGCCCGCCACCGGTCCATCAGCCGGCGCGGCGCCTTCGCGGCCTCGAGCTCGGCGTGCGCGAGCCGCAGCTCGCGCTCCGCGCGGCGGCTCTCCTCCTCGAGGCTCCAGAGCCGGTAGCGGAGCTGCGCGACGTGCAAGTGGAGGCGCACGCTCACGACCGCAGTCGCGAGCGTCGCCGCCGCCACGAGCATCGCCACGAAGTACCTCACCCGACCTCCTCCTGCCTCACGAACTCGACCGCCTCCGCCACCCTCAACCGCGCGGGGCTCGCCCGCGGGTTCTCCCTCGTCTCCATCTCCGTCGGCCGGACCCCCTTCGCCGTGACCACGCGCGCGCGCCCGTCCCGGACCGCCTCCGCGAACGCCGCCTTCACCGCCCGCTCCTCGCCCGAGTGGAAGGAGATGACGGCGACGCGCCCGCCCGGGAGCGTCGCGCGGAGCGCCGCGCGCAGGCCCCGGGCGAGGTGCCCGGGCTCGTCGTTCACCGCCATGCGCAGCGCCTGGAACGTCCGCGTCGCGGGATCGATCCCCGACGCGTCGCGCCGCACGACCCGGCGCACGGCGTGGGCAAGGTCGCCCACCGTGCGCACGGGCCGCGCCGCGACCAGCGCCCGAGCCACCACCCGCGCGCGACGCTCGCCGCCGTGCTCGAGGAGCAGGCGCGCGAGGTCCGCCTCGGGCAGGCGGTTCACGAGGTCCGCGGCGGTGGGCCCGCCCGCCTCCGGATCGAACCGCATGTCCGCGCTCGCCTCCAGAGAGCGGAACGAGAACCCTCGCGCCGCGACGTCGAGCTGCGGCGACGAGACGCCCAGGTCCAGCAGGACGGCGAGGGGTCGGCCCTCCGCCGCCTCCCCGAGGACCTCGTCGAGGTCCGCGTAGGAGGCGTGGAAGAGCCGCGCCCTCGGTCCGAACCGGGCGAGGCGGAGCTTCGTCGCGCGCAGCGCCGCGAGATCGCGGTCGAGTCCGAGCAGGCGGGCCTGCGGCCACGCGGAGAGCATCGCCTCGGCGTGGCCGCCGTAGCCCACGGTGCCGTCCACGACGAGCGCGCCCGCGGTGTCCTTCGGCGCCAGGTGCGCGAGCACCTCGGCGACGAGGACCGGCCGATGGAGATGGGAAAGATCGTCCGTCCCCGGGTTCACCGGGGATCAGGCCTTGGGGGGAGCGCCGCCCCCCACCGCGGGAACCCCGCCACCGACCTGCGCCTCCCAGTGCTCGGGGTCCCAGAGCTCCAGGTAGGTGTTCATGCCGCAGACGCGCACGAGGCCCTTCGCGAACAGAGAGAGGAACCGCTTCGGGATCGCGATCCGCCCCGGGCCGTTCAGCTCGCACCGCTCCACGTTGGCGAAGAAGGCCCGCTTGCGCGCGAGGTCGCCGTCGAACCGGTTCGGGACCTGCCCCGAGGCCATCTGCTGGAACACGTCCCCCGGATAGGCCTCGAGGAAGGGCCCGTCCATCCCCGGCACGAGGTAGAGGACGCCCTGGCCCTGCGCCGCGATCGCGGTGGCGTAGGTAGCCGGGACGACGATCCGGTCTTTCCCGTCGATCCGATGATCGCGATGGCCTGTGAACAGGTACATCCGCGTGGCCTGCCCTCGACGCGGCCCTTCGGCCTCACCCGTGACAAAGAATTACACCTCGTGACACTTCGCGTCCACAACATTCCAAAAACGGGGACGCGGAAGCCATAAAGGCTTCCCGTGAATGGGCTTAGGCCGCGCGTGGGAAAGAGCAGGCGCTCGGCAAGGGAACGCCGGATCCGTGCTGGAGAGCGCCTCCGTGGCGTTCCTCGGGGGACATCGGTCGTAAACGAAGGCGGCTGGAGAGCGTCTTCCGCCGCGGTGTCACCGGGTGTCAGCGTCGCGGGGCAAGGGCCCTGGGATCCGCGTGTACACTCCGCGCGCTCTGCGGGGCGTCCCTTCGGGGACGGCCACGTCCCAGGGGGCCGGCGCCTTCGAACCTGGTCAGGTCCGGAAGGAAGCAGCCATAAGGAGACCCGTCGGCGTCTCTGGACCGCGTGGCCGTCCTCGAGGGGACGGTCTCAAAGGGGATGGGCGCCCCGCGCACCCGCCCTGACCCGCGCCGGATACGTAGCGCCGGGTCTGGGGGGGCTAGGCCGGGCCGTCCCGGCGCAGCGCGCGCCGCCGCAATTGCCCGCAGGCGGCGTCGGCGTCCGACCCGCGGCGAGCGCGAACGTGGGCGAGGCACCCGCGCTCGACGAGCGTCCGGCGGAAGGCGTCGAGCGTCTCCTGCGAGGGCGGCTCGTAGGGCGTGCCCTCCACGCGGTTCACGGGGATCAGGTTCACGTGGAACCGCCGCCCGGCGATCGCCGTGGCGAGGGCCTCGGCGTGCGCGACGCCGTCGTTCACGCCCCGCATCAGCGTGACCTGGACGTTCACGAAGCGGCCCGTGGCGACGCGGAACCTCTCGGCCGCGTCGAGGACCTCCGCGACCGTCCAGCGTCCCCCGACGGGCAGGAGGCTCCTCCGAAGGTCGTCGTCCGCGGCGTGGAGCGACACCGCGAGGTGCACGCCCAGCCCCTCGCGCGCGAGCGCGTCGATGCCCGGCACGACCCCCACGGTGCTCACCGTGATGCGCGAGGGCCCGAACCCGAGGAGCCGCGGGTCCGTCAGCCGGCGGATCGCGGTCGTGACCTCGTCGTAGGCGTGCAGGGGCTCCCCCATCCCCATGAACACCAGGTTGTCGAGGCGGCGGCCGCGCGATCGGGCGAGGTCGGCGAGCGCGAGCACCTGCTCGACGATCTCGTGGGGCCGGAGCCCCCGTCGCAGGCCCAGCAGCCCGCTCGCGCAGAACCGGCACCCGGCGGCGCACCCGACCTGGGAGGAGACGCAGCCGCTGTAGCGCTGCGCGAGCGGCATGAGGACGCTCTCGACCTGCTCGCCGTCCCGCGTGGCGAGGAGGAGCTTCGTGGTGCCGTCGAGCGAGTCCGTGCGCCCGACCACGCGCGTCTCGCGGGGCACGAGGACCTCGTCGAGCGCCGCCGCGACGCGGGGCCCGAGCCCCGGGACGTCCCGGAAGGTCGCCACGCCGCGCCGCAGGACGTGGCGGACGAGGCGGTTCGCGTGGCTCGCGGGGACGCCCCGCGCCGCGACGCGGGCCTCAAGGTCGTCGTAGTCGAGCGCCGCGAGCGGTGCCGGGCCGGCGTCCACCGGCTACGTGGCGCCGCTCTTCGCCTTGGGCTTCGCCTTCTTGGCCGCCTTGGCGACCTTCCTCGCGGCCTCCTCGGCGGCGACGCGCGCGGCATACGCCGCGCGCGCCGCGTCCACCTGCTCCACGCGCTCGCGGCAGCCGACATGCTCGGCGACGAGCCGCTCGGTCTGGAGGAAGAAGCGCGGGCTCCCTGACTCCCGGATCCGGTCGATGTGGGGTTTCAGGACGGAGAACGAGTAGAGGCCCTCGCCGCACGTGTCCAGGTAGACGTCGGGGTGGAGGATGCCGCGGTTCACGAAGGAGGCGGCCATCTCCCAGTACGACGTGGCCTGGCGGAAGTGGGCGTTCTTCTTGTGGCCGTACTGCCGGATGGCGTCCACCGCGTCCGCGTCGGCGCCGTCGAGGAAGTCGCCGATCATGCTGCGGGCCTTCCGCAGCTCCTTCTCGCGGCGCAGCTCGTAGAGGCGGAGCGCGAGCTCCGCGTCGTGATGGTCCGGCGTGTCCGTGCGAATCGCCATCGCGTCCTCCGGGCGG